>JBMCLC010000167.1:0-4826 GCA_048614715.1 Oceanidesulfovibrio sp. | reverse complement strand
CATCATGCCCGTGGCCATCGCCCCGGCCATCGAGCACGTGGGCGACGTGCTGGCCATCAGCTCCGTAACGCGCAGGAACTACATCGAGAATCCAGGCGTGCACCGCACCATGATGGGCGACGGCGTCGCCACCATCATGGCGGCAGTCCTGGGCGGACCGCCGAACACCACGTACTCCGAGGTGACCGGGGCCGTGGCGCTGACCAAGTCCTTCAACCCGGCGATCATGACCTGGGCCGCCATTGTGGCCATCCTGCTGGCCTTCGTGGGCAAGCTTGGCGCGATCCTTTCAACCATTCCGGTGCCGGTCATGGGCGGCATCCTTGTGCTGCTTTTCGGAGCTATCGCCGTGGTGGGCATGAACTCCATGGTCCGCTCCCGCGAGGACCTCATGCACCCGCGCAATCTGGCGATCGTGGCGGTCATTCTGGTGTTCGGCATCGGCGGCATGTCCTTCGAGGCCGGCAAATTCGCCATCAAGGGCATCGGCCTGGCCGGCATCGTGGGCGTGCTGCTCAACCTGGTTCTGCCCTGGGGCCCGCATCCCGTGGATCGACCGGGCGAGAATAAGGAGTAGGCTCGGCTCACACCGTCCGGCTGCATATTGTTAATAAACAAGGCCGCTTCCTTATGGGGAGGCGGCCTTGTTTATTGTGAATTGACAGAAAAAAAAGGCGAGGATTCAGGACGCGCGTCTTACCCGGCCTGCTGTGCATTGCGCCTTTTTCTGGCGAGGAGCACGAGCAAGTCTGACAGTTTTTGTGTCCGGATCATTTGCTTTCTGGTGCGCTACTCGTTTTCTTGCCGATCCATTTCAGAGGGTGTAACGCATCTCAATCAGAATCCGTGCGCTCATGCTGGCACTGCTGCCGGCGAAAAAGGCGCGGCAGACTCGAAGCGGCGAACGCAACGCCATTATCCTGACGTTCACCGTCTGAAAAGAACACGATCCTGCCCGCGCTACACGCAGGGGGCAACGTCTCAAGGAAGGATAATCATCATTCGAGAAACAGGATGGTGTCCGCCATGTGCGCCGAGAACTCCGCGATGAACTGCTGCTGCTTGTGGCTCAATGCGTCCGGAGATACGCGCCATTCTGGGCAGCTCATGCCTGCTTCCCGTCCCGTATTCTCGATGTAGAAGATGTAGCCGAGGCTGTCCGGCCCATACAACCTGGTGAGGATCTTCACCAGATAGCAGCCGGACACGGTGAAGTCGTGCGCGCGCAGGAAATCGTCCACGGCGGATTCGAAGGGCTTGTTGAACGCCGCCGTGGCGTAGGCCATGGCGGTGCGCGGCGTGCGGAAGACGCCGGAATCGAGGTTGTATTCGACCCAGTCCAGGGTGTCCGCCGCGAGGCAGTCCCGGTTCGCCGCGCGCACGAAGGTGAAGACCACGGCGCGGGTGATGCGGCCTTGCTCATGGTCCACGAACACGAAGGTCCGGGCCTCGTCCTTGGACACGGAGATGGGCATGGGCCGCGTGTCTGCGAGTTTAAAGGAGTTGAAGCTGCCGACGTAGACGAAATCGTCCGCGACCTGGAACGAGGCGTTGGGATGCTTGGTGGAGACCAGAGTGTGATCGGTCACACTGCGGTGCGGCTCCACGGCGGCGCCGGGCACGATGTAGCTTTCGGCTCCCGGCGAATCGGGATAGACGTCCTGCGGGCAGGCGTCGCCTGCCTGGCCGGCGCGTGCAACGTCCTGCACCGCGGGTTCCGGGGTCGTGTCGTCCGGCTCGATCACACCCTTGACGTATGGCTTCGTGGCGTTCTCGGGTGCGGGGGGTTCGACCTCGGCTGCGTCGTCGCAGGCGGGAAGGCTCAGGGCCAGGAGGGCCAGCAGGACAGGGGCGAGGAACAAGCGCAAGCGATGCACGGTCGGACTCCTTGAAGACGTGTGGTGAACATGTCCAGACCACACGAGTAGCATACTCCATGGCGTATCGCCAGGGGGGTGTCCGGGCGGCTACTTCGTACGGCGCAACCAGTCGAGCGCTTCGGTGAAGTCCAGGGTGCCCTCGTAGATGGCGCGGCCGGTGATCACGCCCTGCAGACCCTTGTCGTGCAGCGGGTAGAGCGTCTCCAGGTCGCCGAGGGTGGAAACTCCGCCGGCGGCGAGCACGGGCACGGAAGCGGATTCCACGAGTGCGGTCATGGCCTCGAGGTTCACGCCGCTGTGCATGCCGTCGCGGCTGATGTCCGTGTAGATGACGAAGGCTGCGCCGGCATCCTGGAGCCTGGGCAGGACCTCGGTGGCGGTAAGGCCCGAGTCCTCCACCCAGCCGCGGGTCTTGAGCTTGCCGTCCACGGCGTCCAGGGACACGCCGATGCGCCCGGGCAGCGCCTTGCACAGTTCGGCGAAGGTGTCGGGAGCCTCCAGCGCCATGGTGCCGATGATCAGCCGTGTGACGCCGGCGTCCACGTAGCTCTTGGCCGTGTCCACGTCGCGGATGCCGCCGCCAAGCTGGACCGACGGGGTTTTGTCCATGCCCTCGCCGGAGCAGATGGCCCGGATGAGGGCGTTGTTGACCGGTTTGCCGCTGAAGGCGCCGTCCAGATCGATGACGTGCAGCCAGTCGCTGCCCAGGTCCACCCAGTGGCGGGCCATGGCCGTGGGATCATCGGAAAAAACCGTCACCTGGTCGGCGAGGCCCTGCTTGAGGCGCACGCACCGACCGTCCTTGATGTCGACTGCGGGAAAAAGAATCATAGGCCGAGTTTGGTCAGGGAAGTTGCAATGCCTTCCGCGGCCAGTTCGCGTGCGGTGAGGAAACGGCCGCCGCGCTTGACGAATTTGTCCACGGTAAGGAGGTTCTGGGCCAGGGCCACCTGCTGCTCCTCGTAGCGGTAATGGTCGATGACGCTGACGTCGCTCGTATCCACCACGAAGAAGTCCAGGACAATGCTGGCCGGCTTGGGCGAGCCGAGTTCGCCGCCTTCGCGTTCGGACCAGTAAGAAACTACGGGCACGAGCAGATAGCGGAAGCCGGCGCATTGGCCCACGCGGGCCCAGTAGTCCAGGGCGCGGCCGCGCGCACCCGCGGGCTTAGGCGGGGTGGACAGGGCGCAGGACTCCGTGGCCGCGGCCCCGGGGTACGAGCCGCCGCTGACCGTCTGCGCCAGGCGCGTGGACATGACCTGGTCCAGGTGGGCCAGGACTTCGTCCGTTACATGCTGCGACTTGGGCGGCACCACGCCGTAGATGAGATCGTTGTTGTCCGCAGCCTGGCTGAAGGGGGCCGCGGCGATGTCCAGGTCCGCATCCAGGGGCTCGGCCTGGACTCGGTCGCTCCGCGCGCACGAGGCGAGCAGCAGGAGCGCGCATACTGCGCCAAGGACAAGGGACAGGCCGTGACGGCGGGTGGAATGTCGCATCAGTCCAGACTCCCTTTGGTGGACAAAAGGCCGGCGCGCTGCGGCGACCAGGCCGCGCGCAGGGCAAGGCCCAGCCCCTTGGCCGCCGACTCCAGAAGGTGGTGGCCGTTTTGCCCGTACAGGAAGCGCAGATGCAGATTCATCCGCGCCGCGGTGGCCAGGGATTTGTAGTATTCGCGCCAGAGGTCCTTTTCCTGCCCGGCGATGGTGGGCGGGAGTTGCGCCTCTTCCATGTAGACGAGGTAGGGCCGGCCCGAGAGGTCGAGGGCCACGTCGCACAAGGCCTCGTCCATGGGCACGCGGGCCCAGCCCACGCGGGCTATGCCTTTCTTGTCGTCCAATGCTTCGTCGATGGCCTTGCCCAGGCAGAGCCCCACATCCTCCAGGGTGTGGTGGCCGTCCACGTGCAGGTCGCCCTCGCAGGAGAGGTCGAGCTCCATGTGGGCCCAGAAGGCCATGAGGGTGATCATGTGGTCGGCAAAGCCCATGCCCGTGGAGACGCGGACATCGGGCGGCCGGTTCGGATCGGGGTCGAGCGTAAGCGCGAGGCGGATGCGCGTCTCCGAGGTCTCGCGGCTGAATTCGGCGCGTCGTTTCATGGGCATGGCTATGCCCTTTTTTCCCGCCGTGGTCAAAACGTGTGTGCAGGAAAACGGCCTAGCCCAGAACGCGGCGGAGCACGGCCCGCACAAGCAGGCGGATGTCGCCGCGCACGGTGCGGCTGCGGGAGTAGAAGTGCTCCATGGCGCGCTTCTGGGACTGCGGCAATGGACGCGAGCTGAAAGCGTGGCGAGGCTGAACCAGGCCGGGCGGGGCGGAGAAGCGGACGCGCTCCCACGGCTCCACACAGACCTCGGCTTCCTCCGGGGTAAGCGGCTCCACGCCCACCAGGGCGATGCGGCCTACCAGAACATCCCACAGCGCCGGCAGGGAACGGGGCAAGAGCCCGGAACCGGGCGGACCGGCGAGGACGTGATACGCGCCGAGCCGGGTGCGCGGAGCCGGAGCGTCCTTCCGGGCCGTCTTTTTCGGCGCCTTGGCGCGTTCGTCGGAATCCGCCTGGAAAACGCCATGGTCCGCCGTGTCGGAAGCCGCATCGGCAACAGCGGGAGCCACGAAAGTCTTGCGTGGAGAGGCGGTCATGCCGTCCTTGTTGTTCCGGCGGGCGGGCTCCGGCGTGGGGTGGACGACAAAAATCCGGGTGCGGATGCGACGCTTCGAAGGATTGAGCAGGTGGGCGGCGCAGCGGGGCAGCAGGGCCGGCAGGCTGAGGATGAGGCCGGCCAGGGCGGCGAGGCGGTGCGCAAGGGCCGGGCCGCAGCAGGGGGTGGATTCCTCGGCCGAGGCGGCGGACGGCGCGGTGCCCAGGCCATGGGGATCGGTAACGGAGCGTACCTCGAAGTCGGCCATGCGGATGAGGTATTCCCCGCCGATCCAGCATTTTTCCAGA
>JBMCLC010000166.1:0-4828 GCA_048614715.1 Oceanidesulfovibrio sp. | reverse complement strand
ATCCTCGCAGACAATGGACTTGAGCGAAGCGTAATCCACGCGGAATTCGATGTCCTTGGTGGTCAGCAGGTGGGGGCCGGGCGCGGCCACGGCGCCGAGTTTGTGCAGGGCCAGCACGGTTATCCACCATTCCAGGCGGCGGTAGAGCATGACCAGGACGCGGTCTCCGGGGCCGATGCCGCGCTGGGCCAGGCCCTGGGCCATGCGCGAGGACTCGCGGCTGAAGTAGGCGAGGTCGAGATCGCGGCGCGCGCCGTCGTCGTCCACGTGGACCATGGCCGGCCGGGATGGGTCGCGTGCCGCCTCGGCGTCCAGGAAATCGTAGGCGAAGTTGAAGTTCTCGGGGACCTCGATGGCGAATCGTTCGAGGAATTCCTCGTAGCTATCAGCCCTGAGTTTGCCGGTGGGATGCACGGTGTCGAGCAGCACGGAGTTCTCCTTTAGAGCATCGCAGGCGTGAGAGGCAGAGACGCCCTTATGCATTTATCTGATACAATTGGAGATTCATTCAGATGGGGTCATGTTCCAAGACGAAAAAGCATCAGATGATGACGTCGAGGAAGACGGCGTCCTGGCCGTCGAGCGCGCGCAGGGCGTGGGGGACCTTGGAGTCGAAGTACAGACAGTCGTGCGGCTCCATGACTAACACGTCGTCCTGCAGCACGATTTCGAGCCGGCCCTCGAGCGTGTAGATGAACTCTTCGCCCGGGTGGCTGTTGAAGGAGGGGTCGGCGTCCTCGGCGAACGGCACGGTCACGATGAAGGGTTCCATGGAGTTGCGGAAGAAGCGGTAGGCGAGGGACTTGTAGTGGTAGGCCTTGCGGCGCTCCACGGCCAATCCCTGCCCGGCGCGGATCAGGCTGTAGCTCTTCAAGTGGGCTTCGTCGCCTGTAAGCAGGGCGGTGAGGTCCACATTGCAGCTCTTGGCGACCTCGAAAAGATAGCTCACGGGAATATCTGTGGCGCCTTCCTCGTAGGAGCGTGCTTCGTCCACGCCCACGCCGATGCGCGTCGCAAAGTCCTCGATGGTGCAGTCGAGGGCGTCGCGCAGTCCCTTCAAACGAGCGGCGATATCCATGGTATGGTTGTCCGGGGCCACGGTGCCTCCTTTGGCGGTTTTGCGCCGGGGCGCATTGATGCACGAGCACGCCTTGCATGAATGGAGCGTTTCGCACGGTCTTTGACGAAAAAGAGTGTCGTGTCAAACCGTTTCACGGGTCGTATGCCTGGGGGGCGAAATGCCGGAGGCCAGCGAGTTCAGAGCCCCGGAGGCAGGAAAAGGGGGTGGCGTCCGCCATCGTTTTCGGGTAGCAGATGCAACCGGCTGTTGCTCGGTTTTCGCCCATGCATGGGTGCTGTGAACCGGGCGTGTCATCTAACGATCCAAGAGAGGGGAGGCGAATCGATGCATCCGGAAAAGCTGGGCACGCGCATCCGCAAGTATCGCGAAAATCAGGAACTGAGTCGGGCCGACCTGGCGCAGCGCGCCGAACTCGACGAGGAGTTTGTCGCCGGGCTGGAAGATGACAACATCGCGCCGTCGCTTGGACCGCTCATCCGCATCGCCCGGGCGCTCGGCGTGCGGCTCGGAACCTTCATGGACGACGACGCCTGCCAGGACATCTGCGTGACGCGCAAGGCCGACCGCCAGCACGCCGCGTCCATCCACACCACATCGGTTTCGCCCACGCGCAACGACAAGAGCGAGGGCATGGTCTTCCACTCCCTGGGCGCGGGCAAAACCGACCGCCACATGGAGCCCTTCTACATCGAGATCAACCCTCTGAAAACACCGTTGGCGGAAGGCAAGGAGCCCTTGTCCTCCCACGAGGGCGAAGAGTTCATCGCCGTGCTTTCGGGCTCCGTGCTCTTTGTTCACGGCAAGGACCGCTATCTGCTGGAAGAGGGCGACTCCATTTATTTCAACTCCATCGTGCCCCATTACGTGGGCCCGGGCGGGGACGAGACGGCGACCATCCACGCCGTGCTCTACCTGCCGTGCTAAGGGGGCGGACATGAACCGTCCCGCTTTGCGCGAAATAACACTGGGCCAGATGCTCGACGAGATCATCGAGCTGTATCCGGACAACGACGCCCTCGTTTACGTGGATCGCGACTTCCGACTGACCTACAGCCAGTTCGGCGAGCTCGTGGACACCCTGGCCAAGGGACTGATGGCCCTGGGCGTTGAGCATGGCGAAAAGGTCGCGGTATGGGCAACCAACGTGCCCTACTGGATAGCCCTGCAGTTCGCCACGGCCAAGATCGGCGCAATCCTGCTCACGGTGAACACGAGCTACAAGCGCTCCGAGCTTGAGTATCTGCTGACCCACTCCGAGGTCGAGAACCTCTTCATCATCGACGGCTACCGCGACTCGGACTACGTGCAGATCCTCTACGACGTGGCGCCGGAGCTCAAGTCCTGCCAGCGCGAGTCGCTCAAAAGCACCAAGCTGCCCCATCTCAAGCGCGTCTGTTTCCTGGGGCACGCCAAGCACCGCGGCATGTACTCCGTGCCGGAGATCCTGGGCCTCTCCCGCATGGTTACGGACGAGGAGTACAAAGCCCGACAGGACGCCTGCGACCCCCACGACGTGGTCAACATGCAGTACACCTCCGGCACCACGGGCTTCCCCAAGGGGGTCATGCTCACCCACTACAACATCGGCAACAACGGCTTCTGGATCGGCGAGAACCAGCGCTTCACCGACAAAGACCGCCTCTGCCTGCCCGTGCCGCTGTTCCACTGCTTCGGCTGCGTGCTCGGCGTGCTCGCTGCGGTGAGCCACGGCAGCTGCCTGGTGGTGCTCGAGGCCTTCGCTCCCATCCAGGTCATGGCCTCCGTGGACCAGGAGAAGTGCACCGCGCTCTACGGCGTGCCCACCATGTTCATCGCCGTGCTGGAGCACAAGCTCTTCGACCGCTTCGACTATTCGAGCCTGCGCACCGGCATCATGGCCGGCTCGCCGTGTCCCGTGCACGTCATGCGCCAGGTCATGGAGAAGATGAACATGACCGACATCACCATCTGCTACGGCCTTACCGAGGCCTCGCCGGTGATGACCCAGACCCTGCCGGACGACAGCGTGCGCGTGCGCGTGGAGACCGTGGGCCGCGCCATGCCCGAGATAGAGGTGCGCATCGTGGACCCGGAGACCAACCAGGAAGTCCCGCCCGGGACCCAGGGCGAGGTCTGCTGCCGGGGCTACAACATCATGAAAGGCTATTACAACAATCCCCAAGCCACGGCCGACACCATCGACCAGGATGGCTGGCTCCACTCCGGCGACCTCGGCGTGATGGACGAGGATGGGTACGTGACCATCAACGGCCGGCTCAAGGACATGATCATCCGCGGCGGCGAGAACATCTACCCCCGCGAGATCGAAGAATTCCTCTACACCATGGACGGGGTGAGCGACGTGCAAGTGGCCGGCGTGCCGAGCCGCAAGTACGGCGAGGAGGTCGGCGCCTTCATCATCCGCAAGGAAGGCTCGGACATCCAGGCCGAGGACGTGAAAGACTTCTGCCGCGGCCAGATCGCCTGGCACAAGATCCCCAAGTACATCGCCTTCGTGGACTCCTACCCGCTCACCGCCTCCGGCAAGGTGCAGAAATACAAGCTGCGCGAGGAAGCCGGCCGGCTTTTTCCGGAAGCCATGAAGTAATAGTCGAGTCTCAAACGCTAGACACTGTCCAAGCCGCCCGACCCCTTGCAGTGGGGTCGGGCGGCTGGTTTTTTCCACCGTTGGATTTCGTCCCCTCGCGCTTCCCGCCAGGAAACGATACTTCCGTGCACGGCTACTCGTACCGGCTGACGGAAAGGATTTCCATGGTGTCCACGGGCAGTTCGTCGAAGCCGTCGCGGGGTTTGACCACTTTCCAGTTGATCTTCTTGACCACCTCCATGCCCTCTACCACCCGGCCGAACACGGCGTAGCCGTAGTCCTCGTCGGACTCGCCGGCGTGGTCCAGGTCCGGGTTGTCCGCGGCGTTGATGAAGAACTCGTCCGTGGCGGAATCCTTTTCCGGGGCGCGGGCCATGGCCAGGGTGCCGGCTGTGTTCAGCAGGCCGTTCGCCGCTTCGCTGGGTATGGGCTCGCGCGTGGGCTTCTTTTCGAGCTGCGGGGTGTAGCCGCCGCCCTGGATGACGAAGTTGCGGACCACGCGGTGGAAGATGGTGTCGTTGTAGTGGCCGTCGTCCACATAGCGCAGGAAGTTGTCGACGGTTTTCGGGGCCTTGTCAGGAAAGAGCTCGACGAGGATCTCGCCAAGTGTCGTTTCCATGAGCACGTGCGGGTTGTCAGCCATGGTCGTGAGTTCCGTGGGCTAGCGGTTGCTGTTGGTGAAGCAACGGCATGCCCAAGAAGCGCTTGAAAGGCAAGGGTCAGTGTTCCACCATTTCCACGCGGCGGTTCTTGGCTCGGCCATCCTCGGTGCGGTTTGTGGTAACCGGCGCGAGGTAGGCGACCCCCTTGGGCGTGAGCCTGGACGCGTCTATGCCGAACTCGCCGGACAGGGCGGAGGCCACGGCCTCGGCGCGGCGCTGGGAAAGGCTCATGTTGTAGTCGAGCCCGCCCTGGTTGTCCGTATGGCCGACGATGAGGACGTTTAGTTCGGGCCGGGAGGAGAGCATGGCCGCCATCTGTTCAAGTTGCGCGCGCGAATCCGGCTTGATGTCCGCCTTGTCGTAATCGAACAGGATGCCGTAGATCGCGACCTTGCCTTTGGTATCCAGGTCGGAGGCCAACTCCTCCGCCTGAATGACAACCATCTTGTCTTCCATGGGCTTGGAGAGGACCTCCTCCACGTACACGGCCACGCGGTT
>JBMCLC010000165.1:0-4853 GCA_048614715.1 Oceanidesulfovibrio sp. | reverse complement strand
ACCCCTGGATATACTCCTCCCTGGCCGGCCTGCAACTTGAGAAGTCTTTTTTCAACCAGATCGGACCCAAGGGCGACCAGGGCGAAGCCAACAAGATTCGCCAGGTCAGCATTCGCATTACAGACCTGTGCAACCTGCGCTGCATCATGTGCGGCCAGTGGGGCGAGCACGGCTTCCTCCACGGCAAGAACCTCAAGGAGCTCAAGAAGGACGAGGTTCCGGTGGAGCGCTACCAGGAATTGCTGCGCGACCTCGCCAAACATGGCCACAGGCCTATTCTGTATCTGTGGGGCGGCGAGCCCACCATGTACAACGGATGGCTCGATCTGCTGGAAACGGCCAAGGAACTGAAGATGCCCTCGTCCATTGTGACCAACGGCACCAAGCTTGCGCAATACGCCGAGGGCATTATCGATTCCTCCATGTACCTGTGCCAGATATCCATCGACGGCCACAACGAGGAACTGCACAATTCCATCCGTCGCGCTCAGGGAATCAACAGCTTCAAGTCCATCAACGAAGGCATCGACGCATTGCAGGAGGCCCGCGCCCGGGCCAAGAAAAGCCTGCCGCTCATCGCTTCCCTCACCACTGTTTCCCGCGACAATGCGGGCAACCTCGTGGACATCTACGAAGCGTTCAAGGACAAGGTGGACCTGTGCGTGTTCTATCCGGCGTGGTGGATCAGCGAGGAGCGCGCCGACCTGCACTCCAAAGACTTCGAGCGCCGTTTCGGTTTCGAGCCCCAACTGCACCGCGGCTGGATCGGGGGATGGACGCCCCAGGACTACAAGGCACTCAACGAGCAGTTCAATGAGCTCCGCGAACGCTCCAGGGGGTACAAGAATCCGCCGGTCATCTTCATTCCCAATCTGAATGGCGAAGAAGACCTCGAGAAGTACTACACCGACCATTCCGAGCGCTTCGGCTACGATGAATGCATCTCCATCTTCCAGGTGGTGGAGATCGACTCCAACGGCGACATTTCGCCCTGCCGCGACTACCACGATTACGTGGTCGGCAACATCAAGGAGCAGACCATCACGGAGATCTGGAACTCGGACCGCTTCAGGAAGTTCCGCAAGTCCATTTCCCAGGATGGCCTGATGCCAGTGTGCAGCCGCTGTTGCGGTCTGATGGGGTATTAGGGCATCCGACGCCTGAAACGGTTTCGATGCTCGTGCGCATCCATCTGAGACAATGAAAGATTGTTTCAGATGGGAATCGTGCTTCACGATGATAATGCACTAAAGGCTCATATTCAATGGATTCTCGAAGGAGAGGCACACAGCAGGGAGGGCCGCTCTCCCTAGTGCTCTTGCTCCAGGATCTCCAGTTCGGCGGCACGCAGCGCCAGACGGTCGAGCTCGCCCGGCGTCTTGATCGTGAACGGTTTGCGCCGGAGCTCTGGGTGCTCAAGAAGGGCGAGGCTTTTGTTTCCGTGGCCGATTCGTATGGAATTCCGCTGGTGCGCCTGGGCGACGCCGGCCACGTTTCGGCCACAAGCCTGTACCGCCTCTATTCCCGGCTGCGCAACCATCCGCCGGATTGTCTCGTCACCCTCACGGCCGTGCCCAACATCTGGGGGCGCATCCTGGGCAGAATCGCCGGCGCGCCCATGATTCTGGGCAGTTGCCGGGGCGGAGGCGCGCCCAAGCGCCAGCACGAGAAGCTGCTCTGGCGGCTGGCCGACCACCACGTCACCAACACCCTGCAGCTCAAGCGGCGGCTCATGACGGACCAGCGCGTGCCGGAAAATCATATCAGCGTGATCCACAACGGCGTGGACGTACAGTACTTTGCGCCCCCGCCGGAAGGGGAGCGGGAACGCATGGAGGCCGAGCAAGGGCCTGTGGTGCTGTGCGTGGCGCGCCTGGTGGAGGACAAGGACCACGCCAGCCTGCTGCGCGCGTTTGCCCGCATCGCACCGGTCCATCCGGACGCCGAGCTCTGGCTGGTGGGCGACGGGCCGCTGGAATCGGGCCTGCGCAAGCGGGCCAGAAAGCTGCTGGGCGCGGCCGGCGTGCCCAAGGAGCGCATCCGTTTTTTGCCGGGCCGGCTCGACCTGCGCGAGATATACGCCCGCGCGAGCATGCTGGTGCTGCCGTCCATCCGCGAGGCCATGCCCAACGTGGTCCTGGAGGCCATGGCCTGTGGGCTGCCCGTGGTGGCCACCCGCGTGGGCGGACTGCCGGAAATGGTGGCCGAGGGCGAGACCGGGTTGTTGATCCCGGCGCGCGATCATGGGGCCATGGCCGAGGCCATCGGCCGTCTGCTGGCCGATACCGGGCTGCGTCGCTCCATGGGCCATCTCGGCCGGGAGCGGGCGGTGCACGCCTTTTCCTGGAAGGCCATGGTGGAGCGTTTCTCCACGCTGGTGGAATCCCTGGTCCACCAGCAATCCCTCGCGGATGGATCGGACATGGCT
The DNA here is from genome assembly GCA_048614715.1 of Oceanidesulfovibrio sp. GTDB lineage: Bacteria > Desulfobacterota > Desulfovibrionia > Desulfovibrionales > Desulfovibrionaceae > Oceanidesulfovibrio. The sequence continues at coordinate 2,425 of JBMCLC010000165.1, read as the reverse complement.
GGAGGGAGCCCGTGGCGCGAATAGTCTACGGCGTCATGGGCGATGCGCGTGGCCACGTGAGTCGTTCACTGGCCGTGACGCAGACCCTGCTCGACCGCAACCCGGACCATGAGTTCATATTTCTGGGCGGCGGCACGGTGCGCGATTTCGCCGCTCTCGGTTTTCGCTACGAGCCCTGTCCCATGCTGGAGACCGTGGTGCGCCACGGCAGCGTGGACGCCTGGGCCACGTTCAGAAACGCCGCGTCCATTCTGCTGCGCCGCGGCGATTACATCCGCAAGCTCATGAGGCTGATGGAAGAGTTCAAGGCGGATATGGCGATCACGGATTACGAGTATTTCACGCCCAGGGCCGCGACCAGGGTGGGCATACCCGCCGTGAGTGTGGACCATCAGCACGTTATGACGCACAGCCGGTGCCAACCCGTGGAGGGACAGCTGCTCAACCGGCTCAGCTCGGACATGGTGGTCAAGAACCTCTACAGCGCGGCGGATCGCTACCTGGTTTCTTCCTTCTATAGGCCGGAACCCAGGGACCCGAGGACAACGGAACTCTTTCCGCCCATTCTGCGCAAACCGGTGCTCGGGCTGGACCCGCCGGAGACCGGCGAGCATGTGGTGGTCTACGTGCGCGGGGGGGCGCTGGATAAACTGGTCCGGGTGATGGAGGCCGTGGACCGGCCCATTCGCGTGTACGGCTTCGGCCCGCATCCCAACAGCGGCAACATGGTTTTCAAGCAGCCGTCGCAGGAAGGATTTCTGGAGGACCTGCGCACTGCGGCCTACGCCATTTCCAACGGCGGCCACAACCTCATCAGCGAGGCGCTCTACCTGGGCAAGCCGGTCCTCGCCTTTCCCACCGGTTTTTTCTACGAGCAGCACGTGAACGCCGCGTACCTGGAGCGCCTGGGCATCGGCATGTTCTGCGAGCGCATGGAGGACGGTGTGGAAACCATCCGCCGGTTCGAAGACAGCCTCGAATCCATGCGCGCCGCCGTGGCGTCTCAGCAGTTCTTCGGCAACGAGGCCATGGCCTCGCGGCTCGAATCCCTGATGGCCTGATCAGCGTCGACTTCGAACAAGCCATTCATCTGAAACAATACCCGATTGTTTCAGACAGCCGTCATGCGAGCGCCTACAGCATCTGCTCGGTCGTGCGGTTTAGCGAACGCTTCCACTGCCAGGCCAGGAAAATCATCGGCGCCAGGGCCAGCAGTTCGCCGGCCTCGCGGAAGAGATACTTGATGCCCGCCACGTAGAGCAGGGCCCCGGCGGCCACTGCCAGAAAGATGTGGAAGAGCCCGGCCATGGGAATCATCCGCAGCCGGAACTGGCAGAAGGTCACGGTCATCAGCGCCACGAAGCCCTTGGTCATGACGATGGAGAGGGCAGTTCCCCACAGCGGGTACTTGGGAATGAGCACGGCGCAGCAAATCACGTTGAAGATCAGCCCCAGCACGTAGAAGATCAGCAGGAGCCGCTCGCGCTGGATACTGATCATCAGGTAGTGCGCGAGGTTGTGGATGAAGGCGAAGAGAATGCATCCCACCAGGTAGTGCTGCATCCAGACCGCGTCGGCATAGCCGTCGCCGAAGATCGCGGGGATTATGCGGTCGCTCTCCACGCCCAGCAGGAACATGACCGGCAAAGAGGTGGCGATGAGCCAGCGCGAGGTGTTGCGCGCCAGGCCATAGAATTCCTCGCGGTTGGAGACCCAGAGCTTGACGAAAAGCGGGAACAGCACCCGCCGCAGCAGCATGCCCGAAACCATGATGGAGACGCCGTCCACGATCTGCCAGGTGACGCTGTACTGGGCCACGCCCATGGCGCCGCCGTATTTCTGGAGGTAGAAGAGGTTGATCTTGTTGTAGAAGATGGCGGCGATGGCCATGAGGGTGTAGACCAGTCCGCCGCGCCAGGTCTTCCAGATGAGCCGGAGTTGCTCCGGCTTCACGCGGGCCCGGGCGCGCCTGAGGATGGACATGCCGGCGCCGGATATGGCGATGGTGGTTTCCACGAGTCTGAAGAAGGCGACGAAGAAGGAGCTCAGGCCGCCGAGCAGGGCGGCGATGCCGTAGCCGAACCCGGCGAAGGCGGCGAGGGATCGCCAGCGGCCCTCCACGTCCTGTCGATCGAGCACCTGGCAGGCCACGTAGAACGAACTGGCCAGCGCCTCCAGGCCGACGCCCGTGGAGATGATGATCACCAGCATTTTCATCTCGGGCGTGTAGCCCTGCCAGAAGATGAAGATGAGCATGCCCAGCCAGGAGAGGCCGAGCAGCACGCTTTTCACCAGGGTGACCTGCATGAGGATGGTGGAGGGGTAATGCTTTTTGCGGGCCAGGAGGGTGGCGAGGTGCTGGTTGAGCCCGAACTCCGCCACGAAGAGCATGATCTGGCCCACGGAAATGGCCAGCATGAACTGT
>JBMCLC010000164.1:0-4856 GCA_048614715.1 Oceanidesulfovibrio sp. | reverse complement strand
AAGGCGGCGTCCATTGGTAGAGTGGTTCGGTGTGCGTCAGCTCTCGTCGCCGGTCACAAGCGGTTCGTGCTGGGCGAGATCGTACATTCCGCGAAGCGTGAAGGACAATGGATAATTGGGGATCTGATCGAACCGGATGAATCCGATGGTCTTGCCTTCGGGCAAGTCGGAAAGCGGCGGCAGCCCCAGCGGCACCGGCAGATCCACGGGACCAGAGTTGACCACGGAAACGCGGTCGGCGTAGCGGTCCTTGATGTACTCGATGACCTGGTCGCGCTCCTCGGCCGTGAAGGCCTCCATGAGCACGCGCTTGGAAAGCTCCGGGTCGGCAGGCATCTCGGGGTGTATTGCGTCGCCCAGGAGCTTGTCCCAGTCGTAGGATGCCATCTCTGCTTCGTCGAAGTCCGGACGGAACAGGTGCACCTCCACGTCGCGGCGACCCTTGAAGCTGTTGATGGTTATGGTAATGAAGTGGACGCGCTCCACGGGGGGCGTCTTTTCGGTCGTGTTCAGGTTTATCTCCATCAACTCCTCCTTATGAATGCATTCCCTGGTGCGGCGCCGCGGGAAAACTGGACGGGGGGCCCTGTTTCCGGATACGACGTATGGAATTCCAGGGTCTTCCGGCATGGTCGTGCGCGGCAGGCCCTTTCTCTATGATATATCCGTCCAGGAGTGAAGACCAAAACCGCTTCTTTCGCCGGATCATGTAACATCCATGGAAAACCGTTTCAAACTCGTCAGCGAATTCACGCCCAAGGGCGATCAGCCCACGGCCATAGAATCGATAGCCGAAAATCTGGGCCAGGGCGTGCGCGACCAGGTCTTGCTGGGCGCCACGGGCACGGGCAAGACCTTCACCATGGCCAGCGTCATCGAACGGCTGGGCCGGCCCGCGCTTATCCTCGCGCCCAACAAGACCCTCGCCGCGCAGCTCTACAACGAGTTCCGGGCCTTGTTCCCCAAGAACGCGGTGGAATATTTCGTCAGCTATTACGACTACTACCAGCCGGAGGCGTACGTTCCGCAGTCGGATACGTACATCGAGAAGGACTCCTCCATCAACGACGAGATCGACAAGCTGCGCCACGCCGCCACCCACGCGCTGCTCACTCGGCGCGACGTGGTTATCGTGGCCTCGGTCTCCTGCATCTACGGCCTCGGTTCTCCGGAATACTACGCCAAGATGGTCATTCCGGTGGAAACCGGACAGACCATGGCCATGAAGAGCCTGATGAACCGGCTGGTGGAGGTGCAGTACACACGCAACGACCTGGACTTCCATCGCGGCACGTTCCGGGTCCGCGGCGACGTGCTGGAGATCATCCCGGCCTACCACCACGAACGCGCCCTGCGGCTGGAGTTCTTTGGCGACGAGATCGAGGCCATCTACGAGGTCGATCCACTCACCGGCGAGGTGGGCGAGTCCGTGGGCAAGACCGTGATTTATCCAGCGAGCCACTATGTTTCGGACCGCGACAACCTCCAGCGCGCCATGGAGGATATCCGCGAGGAACTGACCGAACGGCTGCAGGCGCTGCAGGCCCAGAACAAGCTCGTGGAGGTCCAGCGGCTGGAGCAGCGCACCATGCTCGATCTCGAAATGATCGAGGAGATGGGCTACTGCAACGGCATCGAGAACTATTCGCGCCACCTGGACGGCCGCACGGCCGGACAGCCGCCCTCTTGTCTGCTGGACTACTTCCCAAACGACTTCCTCCTGTTCATCGATGAATCGCACATCGCCGTGTCCCAGGTGGCGGCCATGTACAAGGGCGACATATCTCGCAAGTCCACCCTGGTGGAGTACGGGTTCCGTCTGCCCTCGGCCCTGGACAACCGGCCACTGAACTTCGACGAGTTCCTGGAGCGCATCAACCAGACCGTCTACGTCTCGGCCACGCCGGCCAACTGGGAAATCGAGCGCTCGCAAGGGCTGGTGGTGGAGCAGATCATCCGGCCCACGGGCCTGCTGGACCCCGTGGTGGAGGTCCGCGCCACCAAAGGCCAGGTGGACGACCTCATGGCCGAGATCAAAGCCCGCGCCGAGCGGAACGAGCGCGTGCTCGTGACCACGCTGACCAAGCGCATGGCCGAGGACCTGACCGAATACTGCAACAACATGGACGTGCCGGCGCGCTACCTCCATTCGGACATCGACACCCTGGAGCGCGTCGCCATCATCCAGGCGTTGCGAAACGGCGAGTTCGCGGCCCTCATCGGCATCAACCTGCTGCGCGAAGGGCTCGACATACCGGAGGTCACCCTGGTAGCCATCCTCGACGCCGACAAGGAAGGGTTCCTGCGCTCCACACGCTCGCTCATCCAGACCTTTGGCCGCGCAGCTCGCAACGTGGGCGGCCGGGTGATCCTCTACGCCGACACCGTGACGCCCTCCATGCGAGCGGCCATCGAGGAGACGGAGCGCCGGCGGGAGAAACAGATCGCCCACAACACGGCCCACGGCATCACGCCGGAAACGGTGCGCAAGGAACTGTCCAACATTTTGGAGTCCATCTACGCCGGCTCCCGCGACAAAACGAGGAAGGACCGCCGGCGCGGGGCAGTGGCGGCCGAAAGCCGCCAGGACTTTCCCATGGACCCGGCCGCGGCGAGCCGTGAGATCAAGAAGCTGGAGCGCGCCATGCGCGAGGCGGCCAAGGAACTGGAATTCGAGCGCGCCGCCGAGTTGCGCGACCGCATCCGTTCCATCCGGGATACCTTTCTCGCTCCCCAGGAGGATTGATGGCGCTGCCTTGGCTCAAAATACGCTATTCCCGCCTGCGTGCGCGTTTCGGCGTCTTCGGGCCTATCCTCATGGGCTCGCTGGTGCTCATGGCCATCTTCGTTCTGGCCATTGTCTTCTACATGCGGATGGAGGGCTGGACCTTTTGGGACAGCTTCTACATGACAGTCATCACCCTCTCCACCGTGGGTTTCCAGGAGGTGCAGCCGCTCTCCGTGGCCGGCCGGCTGTTCACGTCCATGCTCATCCTCGCGGGCGTGGGCAGCTTCGCCTTCATGGCCGGCTCCGTTGCCCAGCTGCTGGTGGAGGGGAAGATCAACGAGCTTCTTGGGAGAAGACGCGTGCAAAAGACCATCGACAAGCTTTCCGACCATTATATCGTGTGCGGCTACGGCCGCATCGGCGCTATCGTGTCCCGGGAGATATCCCACGACGGCCGCCCCCTGGTGGTGATCGAGAACGATCCCGACACCCTCGACATGCTGGACAAGGAAGGGCTCCTCTACATAGCCGGCGATGCAACGTCGGACGAGGTGCTCCTCGCCGCCGGGCTGGAGCGGGCCTCGTGCCTCATCACCGCTCTCACCCAGGAGGCCTCCAACGTCTACGTGGTGCTCACCGCGCGCCAGCTCAATCCCACCATCACCATTATTTCCCGTGCAGACAACGAGCGCCACATCAACCGGCTCGAAATGGCCGGGGCCAACCGCGTGGTGCTGCCTCACACCATTGGCGGGGTGCGTATGGCCCAGAGCGCACTGCGTCCCACCGTGACGTCGTTTCTGGAAATCGCGGTGCGCGGCGGCATAGACCTGCAGATGGAGGAGCTCCACGTGAGCAAGGATTCCACGCTGGTGGGCAAGGACCTCATCGAATCACGGGTCCGCCAGGACTACAACCTGATCATCATCGCCATCAAGAAAAGCGACGGCACCATGCAATTCAACCCCACGCCGAAATACATCATCGAGGCCGGGGATACGCTGCTGGCCATCGGCAATCAGGAAAACCTGGAGCAGGTTTCGCACATTCTGTGATCCGACCGGTCAAGGCTTAAGTAACTTTTCAAGATAATTGGACTTTTCTTCCAGATCCATGCGCAGGATGGAGAACATCTTGCTGCGGATGAAGTTCCAGCGTTCGCCGGCATACTTGCCGTTCAGCTTTTCCTTGTTGCCGCGGCTATTGGCCGCCGTCTTGGCGTCGGTCTCAGAAAGCACTCCCGTGCGCTTGAGGTGGCCCACGCCGAGGTGTCCCTGATAGATTGGCGGCGTCTCCCGCTCGGCCAAGCGCAGGTCCAGGTCCAGGTCGTCCAGCTGGCTGGGGGAGTAGCGCAAGTCGAACCCACCCACGAGGTCGAACGATTTGCGAGGGAACAGATGGCAGCAGCCGGTCACGGAAAGAGCGGGTCGAATGTACTTGAAGTAGCCGGGGTCCAGTCCCTGCAGGTGAAGGTCCGAGGTCTCGGGATGGTTGGTCTTGGCGCCATAGGCCGGCCTGGGTTGCAGGTCCGCGGACTGCGTGAATGGTGATATCCCGGCGTCGTGGACGCGGCATCCCCACGCCCCGGCTTCCGGATAGAGCTCCTGCGCCGTGGCCAAACGGCGTATCCAATCCCTGGGAGGTTGCGCATCGTCGTCCAGAAAGGCCACGAACTCGCAGGAGCGCACCTCGTCCAGGGACAGCAGCCAGTTGCGGGCTGCCGGCGCGCCGATGTTGGTGGGAAGGCTGTGCACGGCGAGCTTGTTTCCGCCCACCCGCTTCAGCCATGAGGCGCAGACCTCGCCCGTACGGTCGCTGGAGCCGTTGTCCAGCACATGGACCTTGGCGCCGGTCAGCTCGGATTCGAAGACGCGCTCCAGAGTCGCATCCAACTCCCCGGACTTGTTGAAGGTGTAAAGCAGCACGGCGAGGCTGTCCGGCACGTTGCCTTTTCGCATGTGGATCCGGTGGACGAGGTCGTACAACGTCAGCCGCAGGTTCACGTTCCAGGGGCGGCGGCGCAGCACGTTCGTCAGCCTGGAGATGGCCTCGTCCTTGTGTCCCAGATCGTACAGGCACATGGCCAGGTTTGCTTCGGCTTCGGGCGCATGCAGGTATTCGTCCGATA
>JBMCLC010000163.1:0-4862 GCA_048614715.1 Oceanidesulfovibrio sp. | reverse complement strand
GTGGTTTCGCACAAACCCTCCACCCTCGCGACCATGGACAAGATACTCGTCATGAAGGACGGCCAGGTGGCCATGTTCGGACCGCGCAACGAGGTCTTCCAAAAAATCATGCCCGGCGCCGCGCGGCAGCAGCCCCCGCAACAACAGCGGCCGCAGATCTTCCGCGCGAACACGGCTCTGGGCAAGGACACCGAGCCGTCAGGCGCCTAACCTCAGCCCACGGGCAGCAGAGCATCATGAAGAATCCCAAGAAGCTCATCGAAATCCATACGAGCGACACCCTGAAGGTGCCGAGCTCCAAAAAAATCATCGTGTTCGGCCTTGTCGTGCTGTTTTTCTTTTTCGGTTTTCTCGGCACCTGGGCCGCGGTCGCCAACATTTCGGGAGCCATCATCGCGCCGGGAACGGTGGTTGTGGGCACGAACAGGAAACTGGTGCAGCACCGCGAAGGCGGCATCGTTGATCAGATCAATGTGAGCGACGGCGACGTGGTGGAGAAAGGCGAGGTCCTGGTCGTACTCAGGGACGCGCAGGTGGAGTCGAACGTCGAGGTGCTCCAGGGCCAGCTAAGCACCGCCCTGGCCAAGCATACGCGCCTTGTGGCCGAAAGGGAGAAGCTGGATTCCATACCCTGGCCCGAAATCCTTGTGGCGCGCTACAAAACGGACCCGGACATCCAGAAGCTCCTCGACGCGGAAACCAAGGTCTTCGAGTCCAACCGCATCGTCATCAGCAGCCAGCTCGAACTGCTCGCCTCGCAGATAGAGCAGACCCGCAAGCAGATCGAAGGGCTCAACGCGCAGATCAAGGCCGAGGATGTCATCATCGAGACCTTGCGCGACGAATACGAATCCAAGAACACCCTGTACAAGGAAGACTACATCGGCAAGCTTCCCATACTGGAGCTGCAGCGCACCCTGGCCTCCCACGAAGGCCGCGTGGCCATGGCCAATCAGGCCATCGCCGAGGCCGAGGAACGCATCGCCGAGCTCGAGCTCAAGCGCACCGACATCCTCAAGGAGCAGGACCGCCGAGTCAACACGGAGCTCTCCGATGCCGAGACCAAGATCATCGACCTGCGCGAACGGCTCAATCCGCAGATCGACGCAAAGAATCGCCTTGAGATCAAGGCGCCGGTCAACGGCATCGTGGTCAACAAGACCGATTTCACTGTGGACAGCGTGATCAAGTCCGGAGAAACCATCCTCGAGATCGTGCCGGAAGGCGATCCGCTCATTGTGGAAAGCGCCATCCAGCTTCAGGACATCGCCGAGGTCTACAAGGGGCAGCCGGCGAAGATCCAGCTGAACGCCTTCGACTTGAACGAGTACAAGCCCGTGCGGGGCGAGGTGACCTATGTTTCGGCCGACAGCGTGAAAGAGCGCTACCCCCAGGGCGACGTGTCGGTCTTCAAGATCCATCTTGAAATCAACCAGGAAGACCTCGAAGCGCAGAACCTCACGATCTCGCCGGGCATGCCCGTCACCGCGTTCGTCACCACCAAGGACCGCACCGTGCTCGGGTATCTTTTCGAACCCATCACCAAACGGGCGCGCGAGGCCTTCCGGGATTAGGCCATGTTGGAAACAAACGGCCTCAACGAGGAGAGGCAGGAGCAGTTGGCGTCATGGCTGCAGAGCCTGGCGCCGGATCACAGCGGCTATCTCGCCCGGGCGTATTTTTCGCTGACCTCGAATTATGCGCCCGACTTTCTGCTCAACAACGCCGAGGCGAGAGCAAAACTCATCGAGACCATCCATCTGCGGGATTTCCCGGTGCGCAATCTCGCTCGCCTGGTCCAGATCGTCGCCGTGCTCGACTTCGTCTTCCGCCTCTGCGGACAATCGACCGATTCGTCCGAACTCCATATGAACGCTGTCGGAGAGCCGAACGCCAAGGTCATCGACTTCCAGTCCGCGCTCTGGAACAAGACCGTGCAGAGCTGGAATGCCCAGCGGGAACGTTTTGCTCCGACCCAGCCATGGTGAGCGGAACGCGGGCGCGCCTTGCCGGCTCTCCCGAACCACTGCCCGCCATCACCGGACTGCTTCGTCCTCTGTACGGCGGTGCAGCGAGAACAACTCATCTTCGAGGCTCCTCGCGAACGTTTCCACGTCCATCAGAGCGGACCCGCGCATGCGGCCGCGCATTCCCTGCCTGAGACCGGTGAGGCGGCCGCGGTCTTCCGCCAGGGAGACAGCCAGACGTACGTATTCGTCGGCGTTTCCGGCGGCCAGCTCTGGCAGGCCGACGGCGGAGAGCATAGCATGCGTCTGCCGGCTCACCACCCTGTCCTGCGGCCAGGTCACCACGGGAAGGCCCATCCACAGTGCCTCGCAGCTCGTAAGCCCCCCGGTGAACGGAAACGAATCGAGCGCGATGTCGATGTCGCCGTACTCCCTTAGCATGTCCACATGGAAGGATGGCCCGCGCGGCTCAATGCGCCCGGGGTCGATCCCGTGGGCCGCGAATGTGTCCAGAATCATGGACCGCATCCCGGCATCGTTGAACGTGCGCCATTTGAGCACAAGTCGGCTGTCCGGCGACGCGCCCAGAACCCGCGACCACAACGCCAGCACGGATGCGGAAAGCTTTCCCGTGTTGTTGAAGCTGCCGAAGGTGATGAATCCGTTGCACCGATGGGGCGGCGGTGAGACCTCTGGGGCAAAGGGCACGGGAACGTAGCACAGGCGTCCCCTGGGCAGCCGGATGATGCGTTCGGTGAAGAAGGCCTCCGCTTCGGGCGGCGCGTGCCATTCGTCCAGAAGCACCGCATCCACGCAAGAAAGCCCCGTGGTGGCGAAATAGCCGAGCCAGCTGACCTGGACCGGCGCGGGACGATGCGCGAACACGGCGAGCCGGGAACCGGCCGTGTGCCCGGACAGATCCACGAGCACGTCGATGTCATCGTTCCGAATGCGCGAGGCCAGCTCCTGGTCGCCCAGCGCGGCGACATCCCGAAAGGCCATGGCCTTGCGGAAGGCTTTCGTGACCCAGTCAGAGACCCTGCCGGTGCTGTAGGCCACGCTCTCCACCCGATCCGGGTCGAGCGCGGCGAGCACGTCCTTGGCGAATAGTCCGGCCGTGTGCTGGCAGAAATCCGCGGAAACCCAGCCCACACGCAGGGGACGATCCCCCAAAGGCCTCAGGGCCGGTCGGGGGTGTGGACCGCCTGCCCGCCTCTCGGCCCACCGGCCCCAGTCCACTGCCGCGGCGTATCGTTCCGCGTTGCTGGCTGCGGGGTCATACTCGAGGCTTGTCAGATAGTTGCGGCGGATTACCGGATGGTCCGGAAAATTTTGGAGCAGCCGCTCGTAGAGAGCGCGCGCCGCGGCGTGATCCGCCTCCTGGCTGCAGGCGTGGGCAAGGTTGGCCAGGGGTCGCGGATCGCCGGGAGCAAGACGCCGAGCCATGTCGAAACACTCCCGCGCCGGGCTCAAAAGGCCGCAGTCGAGGAGGAGCACACCCGCGTCCAGCAGCGCATCGGTTGAACCCGCATGCGCCTGGACAATCTTTTTGCAGAGCGTCAGCACCTCGTCGAAACAGCCCCGGGCCGCCAGACGCCGGGCAGATTCGAGCTCCGACGACCAGGCAGAGGCAGACACGGGGCTCTCTCAACGTACAGGAAAAAACTATCGCCGGCGTGGCCGGCTTACCGGGTCCACTTCGTGCGCACCAGCGCGTCGCCCTGTCCCTGGAGACCATAGGTCTTGCGCAAAAGGACCTGGGCCTCGTCTTGAGGAAGATTGGTCACGGTGTGCCGGCCGCCGCTCGGAAAAAGGAGGGTGGCGCCATCGAGCCGGTACCCGACCTCGTAGCGCTGGCCGCACTCGTTCACGAAGACGCGCAACTCGCGCCCTTCCGCCGTGACAGGATGCCGGTGGGAGAAAGTGCACTCCCCTGCTGCCGCGGGAACGGCAAGCGCAAGGATCAACAAAAGGAAAAAGAGAGCCCGCATGGTTCGCCTCGCTTGGTTTTCGGCCATGGCCCATTGCCGCACGCGGCCGTATGGCGCAGCTTGTGCGTGCCCTAAAAAGCATGGCCAGGTCAACCATGCGCCAAGGGTTCGGGCCAAAGAGTCAGGCCATGCGGTGGCTAGAGCCCGGGATTGGCGATGGCCGTGGACAGGGCGCTGCGCATGAGCGCGGGATGCACGGCCGGAGCGCGGGCGGCCGCTTCCTCCGTCGAGTCTTCCCCTTCTTCGGCCGACTCCGACTGAGCCGTGAACGCGTTCCAGGTGCTCTCCGCTCCGTACTGATCGACAAAGGCGTCGTAGTCCGGCAGGTTCCGGCGCACCTCGTTGAGGTTCAGGGACGCCCACGTGGCTTCCGGACCGCCCACAAGCTTGGCGAAGTTCTCCAGGGCCTGGGTTCCCAGGCCGAACCCCACGGCGTGCTCCTCGATGAGTTCGCGATTGCTGAAGGACGCGGTCGTGCAGGCTGTCCCGTCCTGCCTGATGAACCCGACGCCGTAAGCCTCTCCGCTTTCCACGTTGAAGGCCGGAACGATCGTGCCCGGGGTTTCGGGCTCCTGGAAGGTCGGCGGGGTGTAGTCGTCCCGCACGCCGTAGCTGCCCAGGGACCCCTGACGCACGCCCTGGTGGATTTCATCCTGCAGCTGGAGTTGGGCGTCGCTGAGCTCGGGCACCTCCTGGTCCTCACCCAGGTACTGCCGCCAGTTTTCGTAGGTGTAGAGCGCCTTGGAGGCGGTCTCGAAGTCGCATCCCGTCATCACCATGAACTGGGCGATGCACGGTTTTTCCTGCGGCGCCGATACAGCCTCCTCCTTGGAGTCGAGCTCCTGTCCGGCGGTCTCTTCATTCCCGGTTTCGGATTCAGCCTGCAGAATCTTCTCGAAATCTG
>JBMCLC010000162.1:0-4872 GCA_048614715.1 Oceanidesulfovibrio sp. | reverse complement strand
AAGCGCGAGCTCGACAGACTCCTCGAAAGATCCGTGCAGCTGCGCGTGCTCGGCGAGCTGGATGAACTCCCCTTCGCCACCAGACAGGCCCTCCGCCACGCCATCAACAAAACCCGCGGCGGGGAATCCATGGTGCTCAACCTCGCGCTCAACTATTCGGGACGCGACGAGATACTGCGCGCCTGCCGCCGCATGATCGCCGACGGCCTGGGAGCCGAGGACGTGAACGAGGAAACCTTTGCCGAACGCCTCTACACCGCCGGCCAGCCCGACCCGGACCTCATCATCCGCACCAGCGGCGAACTTAGGCTGTCCAACTACCTGCTCTTCCAGGCCGCTTACAGCGAGTTCTACTTCACGGACACGCTCTGGCCCGATTTCGACGAAGCCGAGCTGGACAACGCCCTCGGCGATTACGCCTCGCGTCAGCGCCGTTTCGGCGCTACAGGAGAGCAGTCCGGAACAAAGGAATAGTCCATGGCTCTTTCCGCAAGTCACATCAAACGCCTGACAACGGCCGGCGTGCTCATAGCCGCGCTGGCTGCCGGCCTCGCCATAGGCGGCGTGGCCTACTACGCGCTCGTGGGCGCGGCCGCGCTCATAGCCCTCTGGGAGTTCTACGGTCTGTTCTCCCTCCCCCTGCATATACGCCTGGGCGGCATGTTTTGGATTGTGTTGATGCTCGCCGCCGCGTACTTCTTCGGCCCCATGGCCGGCTTTATCGTGGCTCTGCTCAGCTTCTGGTTCGTGAACATCGCATACACCTTCATCTGCGTAGAAGAGCTGCAGCCAGACGTGCCCTCCCGCTACTCAACGCATCTTGTAATGCCAACCGGGCTGGTCTACGTGGGCTGCTCGCTGCTGACCTTCCTGATCATGACGCCGGCCGAGGCGGCGCTCGTCGTGGGGCTCACGGCCGTATCGGACAGCGCGGCCTACTACACCGGCTCCTACATCGGCGGCCCCAGGATCTGGCCCTCCATCAGCCCCAAGAAAACCTGGGCCGGCTCCGTGGGTTCGGTGGTGGCCACGGCCGTCATCACCCTGGCCGCCGGTCTGGCCGTGGGCCGGCACTTTCCCGGTCTGGCGGGCATGCACTGGTCCGTCCTTCCCGTCATCGGCGCGGCGCTTTCCGTGGCCGCGCAGCTCGGCGATTTCTTCGAATCTGCGGTCAAGCGCACCATGGGCGTGAAAGACGCCAGCAACCTGCTGCCCGGACACGGCGGTCTGCTCGACCGCATAGACGGCATGCTGCTCGCCGCGCCCACCTACGTGCTGCTATGCTACGGCCTGCCCAGGCTGGCCGCGTTGCTCGGCTAGCCTGCTGAACCCTTCGAACCCGCATGCCCCGAGCCGACTACATCTCCGCGCTGCCCAAGCCCCACGCGCTGCCATCGTTCCCAAGACGGCTTTCCGTTATCGGCTCCACCGGCTCCATAGGCACGAGCGCCCTTGCCGTGGCGGCAGAGCATCCGGATTCGTTCGAGATCGTCGCCCTGGCCGGGGGGCGCAACATCACCGTTCTGGCCGAGCAGGCGGCGCGGTTCCGGCCGGACTATCTCTGCGTGCTGGATGAGGAGTTCGCCTCCAGACTGGCCGCGCTGCTGCCCGCGGGATATTCCCCCGCCATCCTGTCCGGCCCGGAGGGCTACGCCACCCTCGCCGCCCTGGACGAAGCGGACGTGGTGCTGTCCTCGGTGGTGGGCGCCGCGGGCCTGCACCCCACTCTGGCAGCGGTGCGCGCCGGCAAAATCGTGGCCCTGGCCAACAAGGAGGCGCTGGTACTGGCGGGCGAGCTCATCCGCGAGACCTGCCGCGAATCCGGCGCTGTCATCCTGCCTGTGGACTCGGAGCACAACGCTCTTTTCCAGGCCCTGGCCGGCCATGCGGACCACCGACTGCGGCGGATCATCCTGACAGCCTCGGGCGGCCCGTTCCGCGGCAAGGATGCGGCATTCCTCGAAAACGTCACCCCCCGGCAGGCCCTTGCCCACCCCACCTGGTCCATGGGCGCAAAAATTTCCATAGATTCCGCTACGCTGATGAACAAGGGGCTGGAGGTCATCGAGGCCTACCAGCTCTACGGCATGGAACCCGGCCGCATCGAAGTGGTGGTGCATCCCCAGTCCATCGTCCACTCCCTGGTGGAGTACGAGGACGGCTCCATGCTCGCCCATCTCGGCCCCCCGAACATGCGCATCCCTATTGCCTATTGCCTCGGCTGGCCGGAGCGCCTGGCGCTGGAGCTCACGCCCCTCGACCTGACCAAGGCCGGCGCCTTGACCTTCGAGGAACCCGATCTTACTACATTTCCCTGTCTGCGGCTCGCATTCGACGCCCTGGACCCGGAAACCGGCTCCCAGGCGGCGCGCATCGCATTGAACGCCGCCAACGAGGAGGCCGTGTCCCTCTTTCTGGACGAGGCCATCTCCTTCGGCGCCATTCCCCGCTTGTGCGAGAAGGCGATGCACGCCGTGGTTGCGGTTCCGGGCTCGACTCTCGATCTGCCGGCCATACTGGACATCGACACCAAGACCCGACATAAGGTGAGGGAATGGGCCGCCGCTTTGTAGCCGGCCCGCTTTTCCCCTATCCGTTTTTCAGGAGGTTCCACATACCGCCATGCAAAGCGTAGCGGCATTCATCATTGTTCTCGGCGTGCTCATCGCCTTCCACGAACTCGGCCACTTTCTGATGGCCAGGTTTCTCGGCATGGGCGTGAAGACCTTCTCCCTCGGTTTCGGACCCAAGATATTCGCCAAGCGCTACGGCCAAACCGAATACCGTCTCTCCTGGATCCCCCTGGGCGGCTACGTATCCCTGGTGGGCGAGCGGGAGGACAAGCAGCTCGAGGAAGGATTCACGGCCCGCGAGCACTTCAACCGCCGGCCTGCGTGGCAGCGCACCCTGGTTGTTCTTGCCGGCCCGATATTCAACATCATCCTGGCCTGGCTGCTCTTCTGGGGTCTGTTCTGGGCTCAGGGCGTCTACGAGCCTTTGCCGGTCATCGGCGAGGTGCGCGCGGAATCCCCGGCCGCGGAGGCAGGGATCGAGACCGGCGACCGCATCCTCACCATAGACGACCAGACCATCGAGACCTGGGCCGAGATTTCCGATGTCATATCCGCCAGCGAGGGGACCACGGTATCCATGACCCTGGAGCGCGACGGCGAGACCATCGAGAAGTCGCTGCAACCCGAGCTCATGACGCGGCCCAACCTCTTTGGAGAAGAGGAGAAAACCTACCTCATCGGCATCGTCGGCTCGGGCGACTACCGCGTGGTGCCGCTCGGCGGCGGCACGGCCGCCGTGGAATCCATCCGCCGGACCTGGGAGATAACCTCCCTCACCGTGCAGGGATTCGTGAAGCTCATAGAGCGCGTCATCCCCCTGGAGACTGTGGGCGGCCCCATCATGATCGCCCAGATGGTAAGCCAGCAGGCGGAACAGGGTTTCGGCAACCTGCTCGCGCTTACCGCGCTCATCAGCATAAACCTGGCCATCATCAACCTGTTGCCCATTCCGGTCCTGGACGGCGGCCACGTCCTCTTTCTGGTGGTGGAGATGATCCGGCGCAAACCGGTCAGCCAGCGGGTCCAGGAGCTGACCTTCAAGATCGGCTTCGCCCTGCTCATCGCGCTCATGGTCCTGGCAACATACAATGATATCGCCAGAATCATCAGCGGCTCCTGATTTCGGCGCCCTGCTCTGCGTCAACGGCGCCGAAGAGCACATCCAGCTTTGCCTCCTCGCCGCGCCCGATCCGGCCAGCTGCGGGGAGGCCTATTCGCTGCTGCACTTCGAGGAGCACCCGATAGCCGGACGCGCCAACCCGGTGCTCGTTCCGGCCATGCAGCGCGCACTGCGCGATGCGGCCATTCCCCTGGAGCTCGGCGCCCTGGGTCTGGCCTGCGTTCGCGGCCCGGGCAGCTTCACGGGACTGCGGCTCACCCTATCGGCCTGCCTCGGTCTGGCAGAGTCCCTGGACCTGCCCCTGGCCGGCATGGACTACCTGTCTCTCGTTGCCAGCGCTGCCCTGGCCCAAGCGTCCGACATGCCGGCAGGCTCGCTGTTCATCTCCACCCACGCCCGGCGCCGGCAGGTCTATTGCCAGGGATTCTCCATACCGGACGGAACGCCGGTCACGGAACCCGGCGCGTACATGCTCGACGACATACCCGCGCTCATGGCGGGCCATCCCGGTCCATACCGGATCGGCGGCACGGGCCTTGCGCGCAATGCCGAATCGCTCCTTCCCCTGTTGGCCGAAGCCGGTATCAGCGTGGCCACCGTGGCTGTCGAGTCATGCCGGCCCACGGCCGAGACGTTCCTGGCAGCCGCCCCGCGTCTTGCTTTTTCCCGCGCTCCCATCGAACCGCTCTACCTGCGCGGTTCCGACGCCGAGGAAAACCTGCCCGCTATCGCCGCCCTGCGCGGCCTCTCGCCGGATGAAGCACGGAACAAAATCCGTCGCGCCCGCCTTCATGGCGACTAAGCAACGAAAATCGCATCGCTTTTTCTCGCCTTAACAAATTCTATTGCTTCCTTGAGGGGCGACCTAAAGTCTTTGGTCTTCTGGTCGATTGGTATGTGTACCGGCGGGAACCAGGCCAGAAAGGTTCTGCCCTACTCCCCCCGGCAGCTCGGCAGGGAAGCCGAGAGAACCACTCTTCAAGGAGGAAGCACTCATGTCTCTGGTTATCAATCACAACCTGATGGCAATGGACGCGGCGCGCAACCTGCGCTCTTCGTTCGGCGATCTCGGCACATCCGTCCGTCGTCTCTCCTCCGGCCTCCGGGTCGGCACGGCGGCTGATGACGCCGCTGGCCTCGCCATCCGCGAACTCATGCGCGCGGACATCGCGGCCCTGA
>JBMCLC010000161.1:0-4875 GCA_048614715.1 Oceanidesulfovibrio sp. | reverse complement strand
CGGGCATGGCCGGCCTTGCGCGTGGCGCTCCCGGCCGCACGATGGCCGAAACCACATCGCCCATGAGCAGCACCGGGGCAAGCTCCCCCGTGCCCAGCGTGGCCACCCCGGCGATATGGCGCACTCTCTTGAGCTGCGGACCGAGGTCCTTGAGCATCACTTCCTGCTCCTCCAGCACCGCGTCCACCACGATGGCCGCCATGTCCTCCCCGGAGCGAGCCACGAGGACGGTTCGCACCCCGGGTTCGTCACTCTCCCGTTTCGGCAGGGATAGGACCTCGGCCAGGCTGGCCATGGGCAAGGCGTCATCGCCGTCGGCCAGGAGCTTCTGTCCGCCGGTTTCCGTGACCATGGAGCTGTCGGCCAGAACGAGCCTTACCATGTTGTCCATCGGGGCGACGAAATGGCGGCCCGCGGCGGATACGACCACGCCGTTGAACGTGGTGAGGGTGACCGGGACCACAATGGTCAGGACCGTTCCCTTGCCCTTCACGCTGGAGACCCCGACGTGCCCGCCTGCCTGCTCCACCTTGCCGCGAACAATGGCCATGCCCAGACCTCGGCCGGAAAGGGTGCTGACCTCCCGCGCCGTGGAGAGATCCGAAAGAAAGACCAGTCCCAGGGTTTCGTCGCGCGTCAAGGATTCCGCGCGTTGCGCATCCAGAATCCCGGCGTCCACCGCTCTGGCCCGGAGCGCGTCCGAATCTATGCCGCGTCCGTCGTCGGCTATCTCTATCCGCACCATGCCGCTGCCCTGGCGCTCTATGCGTATGCGCACCACGCCATGCTCGGACTTGCCGGCGGCCCTGCGTTCATCCGGAGTCTCAATACCGTGATCCACCGCGTTGCGCAGAGCATGGATGAACGGATCGTTCAATATCTCCAGGATTCGCCGGTCCAAGGTAATGTCGGCGCCTTCCATTTCGCAGACGGCTTCCTTGCCCTGCTGCCTGGCCAGATCGCGCACCGTGAGGGGAAAACGGGCTATGAGCGACTCCATGGGCATGAGCAGCGCCTGCTTCATGGCCTGGGTCAACTCCCCCACGTTCTTTTCCAGTTCGCGCCCGTCCCTGTCCAGATCGTACCACAGATGATTCAGCGCGCTGCTGACATTGGACAAGTCATCGCGGCACGCATCCAGGAAGGTGTTCATCGCATCGCCGCGGACCAAGACCGGCGCCTCGTCGGCATCTACCCGCCGCGGCGATGCCGCGGCCTGCGAGCCCTGCTCGTACATGGCTTCCGTCCAGAGGGTATCGAGTCTTTGCATGCTCTCCATGGTGTCGCGAAGCGCGCGCAGCCTGCGCGACAGGGCGATCTGCGCGGCCTGGAGATCCTCGGCCATGGCGCGCATGGCGCTCATTTCCTCCGTGGGCAGCCGTATGGTGTCCGACAGCGACTGCCAGTCGGTCGAGCGTCGTTCTGCTTGCTGCGCCGGTTTGTCCGCGTCGTCCTTCGGCGTTTCCCCGGCAGCCGCCGGGCTTGTCGCAACCGGCATGGCCGTGTTTGCTTCGTCATCCTGCGCGGCCTGCTGCCGCGCCGTGGTCCCGGTTGCCATCCTCTCACGCCGAAAGGCCACCTGCTCGCCGCGTTCCAGTGCCCTGAGCGCGACCAGCAGTCCGTCCACTCTTTCGGCGGCATCCTCGTCCCGACCTCCGTCCACGGTGCGGACCAGGTGCTCCACCAGGGCGACAACGGCGTGGAGCACGTCGAAGGACGAGGCCGTCGGTTCAATGTCCCCGCGTTTGACGGCGCTCAAGACCGACTCGGCGTCCTGACAGACGCGCTCGATATCCGGAAAGCCCACGGTGCGGCTAGCGCCCTTGAGGCTGTGCAGTTCTCGATGGATGTTCTCCACGAGCTGCCTGGAGGCCGGGTCGTCTATGGCCGAGCCGCCCTCGCGCAACTTCTCCTCCAGGGCTATGAGCTGTGCGCCCAGTGCGTGCAGGCGCTCCTCCGCCTCCATGTTGAAGGCTTGCAGCAGCCTTTTCTGCAATCCGCCGTCGTCGATGCTCATGTATACTGATCAGTACTTGTAGCGTTGGACTATGGTGGTGAGGCCCTTGATGAGGTCCTCGAGCATGCCGAGGGAGTTTTCGAGCTGGCTCGCGCTCTCCACGTTCTGCTCGGTGGCTTCCTTGATGGATGACATGGCCTGGGCTACCTGCTCCATGCCCATGAGTTCCTCCTGGCTGGATGCTGCTATCTGCGACGCGGCCTGGGCGTCCTTGTTGGCGTTGTGCACCAGATCCTGAATGACGCCTCCGGCTCGGGAGGATAACTCCTCCCCGCGGGCCACGGCCTTGGTCCCTTCCTCCGTGGCCATCACTGCCGTGGACGTGGCCTTGCTGATGTCTTCCAGAATGGCGCGGATGCGCGCTGTGGATTCCTTGGACTGTTCGGACAAACTACGGATTTCGCGGGCTACCACCGCGAACCCCTTGCCCTCCTCGCCAGCCTTGGAGGCTTCGATGGAAGCGTTCACCGCCAGGATGTTGGACTTGTCCGCGATGTCGTTGACCGCCTGGATGATTTCGCCGATCATCCTGCTCTTGTCCGAAAGCTTGATGATGTGCTGGGCGATGAAATCCATGCGCTCGTGGATTTGCGCCATGCCGTCGATGATGTCCTGGGTGTAGCGTTTGCCCTCGCCCGCGCGTCTGATGGCTTCCTGCGAGTTCTCCAACACCTGCCTGGACTTGTTGTTGGCCAGGGTGGCCGTCTGCTTGACCTCGTCCACGGTGGTGGACGTCTCGGTAACCGACGTCGCCGTTTCGGCGGCGCTCGACGAAAACTCGGCCGAGGACGCGGAAATCTCGCTGATGGACTCGGCCAGCGTTTCGATGGCCTCCTTGCTCTGCTGCGTCAGCTCCCGGAGATTGTACACCATGGCTTGCATGGACTTGCCCATGACGTCCCGCTCGGATTGCGGCGCGATGTCCACCCGCAAGTCGCCCTGCGCGACGGAGCCCATGCCCTGAGCCAGCCTGTGCAGCGAGGCGGCCATGGACCTGAACGCGTGGGACAAGATCCCGAGCTCATCCTTGCCGCCCTTTGGCAGGGAGACGTCGAGGTGGCCGCTGGCGATGTCGTTCGCGGCCTCCACCACCCGTCGCAGCGGCTTGGTGACGGAAACCATGATGACATAGGCCATGATGACTCCGAGCAGAATCGCGGCGGCCGTGGCGAACCAGATGATTATGCGGTTTTCCAGGCTCTCGGCTTGGGCCTTCTCCGCGGTCCTGTCCGATGCTTTGTCCAGGGCCTCAAGGACGCCGGACAAGGCGGCGCGGAACTCATGCAGGTGCTCGGTAGTCTCTTCCAGGTAGATCTGGCGGAGCTCGTCGTAGGCCGCCGGTCCCTGCGCCTCGTAGAGTTGCTTCATCTGCGTGAAGCTTCTGTGCAGGGCTATATGCGGGGCTTCCAAAGCGTTGAGGTTGTCGACGATTTCCGGCATCTCTTCCGCCAGTTCCGCGCGCTCCGGCCCATGGTACCATTGGCCGAATGGACAAAGGTGGTAGTCCTCCTCAACATGCACTTGGGAGAATTCGCGCTCCAGCAGGCCCTGGGTCAGTCGCGCCACCCATTCCATGTGGTTGCTCTCCCGCGCCTTGAGATCGTTCCGATGCGAGAGCCGGTCCAGGGCGATGTCATACGCTGTCCCGGATCGTTGCAGCCCGATCTCCGCGCGTATGCTCACGAGCAACAGCAGCAGAATAACGATCCCGAATCCCATGGCGAGCTTGCCGCCAACGGATATGTCTCTCCAATGCATGGATTGTGTTCCCCTTTTTGCGTCGGTTTTCCCGCTGCGCTGTTGGTCTCGAATGCGCCTACTGAGCGCCGTCGACTCGCAATGCATCGTCCGACAACACTTTTTCCATATCAAGCACCAGACAGTACTCGCCCGCGGCCCGCACCATGGCATACCCATATCGTTCCAGCCGCTCCGTCATCCCCTCGGGTACGGCGCTTACATCCGCGGCCTTGACTGTCACCACGCCGGACACGTCATCCACCACAAGGGCGAACTCAGTCTCCGGCGACTCGGGGTCCGGCCCTTGGAGAATAACGCCTTGCACGGGCGCCTCTCCGGCGTTTTCGTTGATCGTCCGGCCCAGCCCGAACAGCCGGGCGCCGTCGACAACCGCGTACACGTGGCTGTGCAGGCTGGACACGCCTGCGTAAAAATCCGGCAGCCCAGGCAACGCCAATACGCGTCCCAACACGGCCACCTCGCGTACGAACCGGGTGGGAATGCAGAGCCTGTCCTTGCCCACGCGCACCACCAGCACGTCGCCCCATTCGTTCTGGCTGTCGGTGTCCTTGATGGACGCCGGCTGGGCAAGCTCCGCAGCGCGCCGGCGGAGAATCTCCGACGCGTCCGTTCCTGTCCCTCGCATCTGGCTTTCATCTGGCATGGCGGTTCTTTCTACCCCGTAGAGTTCGAGTGTCGCACTTTTCTTAGCGGCTCAAGAGCAGGCTTTCAATGAGTTCCCGCAACCTGGCTGCGGACAGCCCTTCGGATAGGGGCACGGGATCATCGTCCCTGTACTGCTCCAACACGCCCAGAAGCCGGGAGAAATACCGCTGGGCGCGGGTTTCTCCGCCCTGGCGACGGGCCATGAGCCCGAGAGAAAAAAGCGCCATGGGCAACTCGGGTTCCAGATACAGCGCCTGCTCCATGCTCGCCGCCGCTTCCTCGAACCGGCCGAGCTCCTGCAGAATCACACCCTGGTGATAGCGGTGCTCGGGATTCATGGAATCGCTTGCCACGGCTTGCGTCGACCATTGCAAGGCGTGCTCGAGGCTGCCCCTGCTGGACAACGAACGCGCGATGAGGGCCTTTGCCCTAGCAACTTGATCTTTATCAGC
>JBMCLC010000160.1:0-4900 GCA_048614715.1 Oceanidesulfovibrio sp. | reverse complement strand
CCCTGGACACCCTGGACCGCGCACGCTTTGAAGAGATCACCGGCATGGACGCCTTTGACAAGGTGTGGGACGGCATAGAGGCCTGTCTGGACGCCGGCATTCCGGTGAAGCTCAATGCCGTGGCCATGCGCGGAGTGAACGAGCCGGACCTGCCCGCCTTCGTGGAACTGGCCCGAACCCGGCCTCTCCATGTGCGGTTCATCGAGTTCATGCCGGTGGGCGGCGCCACCACCTGGGAGAGGGAGAAGTTCTGGTCGTCGGATGACGTGCTGGAGAATGCGCGGAAATACGCCGATCTCATTCCCGTGCCCAGACCGCCCCGGAACGGCGAGGCCTGCGCGGACACGGGCGATCGCGACGAGCGCATGGTCACGCCCTTCACCAGCGGTCCGGCGCGGATGTTCCGCATAGCGGGGGGCATCGGCGCCATCGGCGTCATCTCGCCGCTCACCAACCACTTTTGCGAGGCGTGCAACCGGCTGCGGATATCCTCGGACGGCCGGCTGCGCACCTGCCTGTTCTCGGACCGGGAATACAAACTGAGGCCCGCGCTCCGCCACCCCAAGCTCGGCCCCGAATCGGTGAAAAAAATCATCATTCAGTGCGGACGGATCAAGCCCATAGGACACGAGATTCTGAAACAGCTCACGAAAGAGCGCAACGCCGTGTGCGACAAGCGCATGTCGTCCATTGGCGGGTGAAACCATGACAGTGTTGACACAACAAAAAATCTCAATTATTTGTTCTGGCACCAACCCTTCTCTGAGCCATGGAACTCATTGCCTATGAAAAACTGATCCGCTGCGAAAATTCAGCCCGAAAGTATTTGCTGGGATTTTGCTGGAAAAACCATCAACGCTTCTGCCCGCGCTGTCTTCATCGTAAACTCTACCCTCTTTCCTCCGGCAGACGGCGTTGCGCGCGCTGCAAATACACCTTCCACGACTTCAGCCGCCGATTTCTGAACATCGGCAATCTCTCTCCCCAGGACTGGCTGCGGGTCATCAAGCTTTTCGAACTCGAGGTTCCTCAATCCGTCATCGCCGTCCAGACAGGTCTGGCTCCGAACACGGTGGCCAAGGCCCTGAACACCATCCGCCTGGCCATAGCTGCGCAGGCCCTGGATGCGCATCAACTCTATGAAGCCGGCCTGGCTCGCAGCGTGCTCAAATCCCACGCCCCGGCCCATCCGGAGGCGGACGACTCGGGCTGGCCCCCGGTCTTCGGCTTGGTGGAGCAAGGCGGCCTCGCCTTCCTGGACATTCTTCCGGACCTCACGGTGAATTCCCTCATCCACTTCAAGAGGAACTTCCGGCTGCGCACCGCCGCCCTCGGCTCGGTGGTCTACACGGACAGGTTCGCGCCCTATCTCTCTTTGCTGGTGAGCGGCCCGCAGGACATCTGGCAGGACTGGCAGGGCAATCCCGTGACCCACAGAGACAAGGGGCTGGCCGTGGATGCGACCCAGCAGTTCTGGCGATTCGCCAAGGAACGGTTGCGCCGGTACCGCGGCATCGCGCCGGAACGTTTCCCCCTGTATCTCAAGGAACTGGAGTTCCGTTACAATCACAGGAACGCCGACATCTTCGCCGAGGTCTCTCGACTATTGTGTACATTTGTGCCTGACCTTGGGTGAGTACATCTCCGCCGTCTTTGCGAGTTGTCTCGCTCTTGTGAATTATGCTCACACGAACATGTTCCAGGACAAACGTCCGCTGGAACCTTCGTGGAGCATGGATTCATGAGAGCATCCGCCACACACTCTTCCGCACCGTTCTTCGGACTCGGTTTCGACATGCGCTCTGCCGTTGCCAGGGCCGTGTCGCTCACCTGCGTCCGGGTTCGGCCGAAGGTCGACGGCGCGCCTCCCCGGACCGACGCCGGGGAATCGTTCCTCTGGGGCTACGCGCTCATGGCCGCGCTCTCGCGGGAAATCCGGGCGGGCTAGGATCGTCACACCCATTCAACTACGGAGGCGACACATGGAATTTAACCGCAGGAAGTTCCTCCAGCTCTCCGCGGCCACAGCGGCGGCGGGAGCATTCGGGGGACTTGGCTTCAGCCTCACTCCCGCAACGGCGCGGGCGGAGAAGCTGGCGCTCAAGACCCGCGAAGCCAAGGAAACCACGTCGATCTGCTGTTACTGCGCGGTCGGTTGCGGCCTTCTCGTGCACACGGACACCAAAACCAAGCGCGCGATCAACGTCGAAGGCGACCCCGACCATCCCATCAACGAAGGTTCCCTGTGCGCCAAGGGCGCATCCATCTACCAACTGGCGGAAAACCAGGACCGCATCCTCAAGCCCATGTACCGCGCGGCCAAGTCGGACACGTGGGAAGAAAAGTCCTGGGACTGGATGCTCAAGGAAATCGCCAAGCGGGTGAAGCAGTCCCGTGACGAGTCCTTTGCCGTGAAAAACGACAAGGGCCAGGTGGTCAACCGCACGAACGGCATCGCATCCTGCGGATCGGCCGCTCTCGACAACGAGGAGTGCTGGGCCTACCAGTCTTTCCTCAGAGCCCTTGGCCTGGTGTACATAGAGCACCAGGCGCGTATTTGACACAGCGCGACTGTTGCGGCTCTGGCAGAGTCGTTCGGACGCGGCGCGATGACCAATCACTGGATCGACATCAAGAACAGTGATTGCATTTTCATAATCGGCAGCAACGCTGCGGAAAACCACCCCATCTCCTTCAAGTGGGTGACAAAGGCCCAGGAACAGGGCGCGACCCTGATCCACATGGACCCCCGCTTCACGCGGACCTCGGCCAAGGCGAACATCTACGGCGCCATGCGCTCCGGATCGGACATCGCGATCCTGGGCGGCCTCATCCATTACATTCTTGAGAACGACCTCTACTTCAAGGATTACGTCGCCAACTACACGAACGCCTCGTTCCTGATCGTGGACGAGTACTCCTTCGAAGACGGCCTGTTCTCAGGCTACAACCCCGAGACCGGCACCTACGACAAGTCCAGCTGGTCCTTCCAGAAAGACGACAAGGGCATCCCGAAGCAGGATCTCTCGCTGCAGGATCCGGCCACCGTCTTCCAGCACCTGAAGAAGCACTACTCCCGCTATGACCTGGACACCGTGGTCAAGGTTTCCGGAGCGGACAAGAAGGTGCTCGAGGAAGTCTACAAGGCCTTTGCGGCCACGGGCAAACCGGATAAAGCCGGCACGTTCATGTACGCCATGGGCCAGACCCAGCACACCGTGGGCGTCCAAAACGTGCGCGCCATGTCCATGGTCCAGCTGCTCCTCGGCAACACCGGCATGGCCGGCGGCGGCATCAACGCCCTGCGCGGCGAGTCCAACGTGCAGGGCTCCACGGACCACGCCCTGCTCGTGCACATCCTGCCAGGTTATCTGGGCGCGCCCACGGCGTCCCTGACCACTTTCGAGGAGTACAACAAAACGCGGACCCCCACGACGGAAGATCCCAAGAGCGCCAACTGGTGGAGCAACTTCCCCAAGTATTCCGCAAGTCTGCTCAAAGCCATGTGGCCCAAGCAGGACCTCGAAACCGGCTACTCCTACCTGCCCAAGCTTGAAGACGGCAAGAACTACACCTGGCTCTACATGTTCGACGCCATGAGCAAGGGCGAGTTCTCCGGCTTCTTTGCCTGGGGCCAGAACCCCGCATGCGGCGGCGCCAACGCGGATAAGAACCGCAAGGCCTTCACCAAGCTCAAGTGGATGGTGAACGTCAACATCTTCGACAACGAGACCGGCTCCTTCTGGAAAGGTCCGAACATGAATCCGAAGGAGATCGACACCGAGGTCTTCTTCCTGCCGTGCGCCGTGTCCATCGAAAAGGAAGGCTCCATCATCAACTCCGGCCGCTGGATGCAGTGGCGTTACGCCGGGCCGGACATGATGGGCGACACCCGCACCGACGGCGACATGATCCTGGAGCTCATGAAGGAGATCCAGCATCTCTACAAGGAAAAGGGCGGCGCCTTCCCGGATCCGGTGCTCAATCTCGACCTCTCCCACTGGGAGAAGGACGGCGAGTTCGATCCCCACGGCATGGCCAAGCTCATCAACGGCTACTTCCTCAAGGACGTGGAGATCAATGGCACGGTCTACAAGAAGGGCTCCCTCGTGCCTTCCTTCGCCTTCCTCCAGACCGACGGCTCCACGAGTTCCGGCAACTGGCTGTACTGCAACTCCTACACGGAGAAAGGCAACATGGCCGCCCGCCGCGACAAGGCCCAGACCGACATGCAGGCCAACATCGGCCTGTACCCGAACTGGTCCTGGTGCTGGCCGGTCAATCGCCGGATCATCTACAACCGCGCTTCCGTGGACCAGCAGGGCAAGCCCTGGGCGCCGCAGAAGGCGGTCATCGAATGGACAGGCGACAAGTGGGTCGGCGACGTGCCCGACGGCGGATGGGCCCCCGGCACCAAACACCCCTTCATCATGCAGCCGGCGGGGCATGGCAACATCTTCGGCCCCGGCCGCAACGACGGGCCTTTCCCCGAGTACTACGAGCCGCTTGAGTGCCCCATCAACGAGCACCCGTTCTCTTCGCAGCTGCACAGCCCCACGGCGCTGCAGTTCATCGAGGAGCGCAAGGCCGTCTGCGACCCGCGCTACCCCTTCGTCTGCTCCACCTACCGCGTCACCGAGCACTGGCAGTCCGGCGTCATGACCCGCTGGACCCCCTGGCTGGTTGAGACCGAACCGCAGATGTTTGTAGAGATGGGCGAGGAACTCGCCGAGTTGCGCGGCATCAAAAACGGCGACAAGTGCACCGTGGAAAGCCTGCGCGGCGAACTCTGGGCCATCGCCATCGTCACCAAGCGGATCAAGCCCTACCAGGTCATGGGACAGACGATCCATCAGGTCGGCATTCCGTGGCACTACGGCTGGGTCCATCCCAAGGAAGG
>JBMCLC010000159.1:0-4940 GCA_048614715.1 Oceanidesulfovibrio sp. | reverse complement strand
CGTCGGTCTGGCGCGCGGTATCCTCCACGCCACCGGTCAGCTCGTCCATCTGCATGGAGAGCTCACGCGCGGCGGACGCCAGACTGTGGGCCACTTCCATCACCTGTTCTGCCACCTGCTGGAGATTTTCGCTATGCTCGCGGATCTGCTCCTTGTCCGCTTCCTCCTGGGTCAGATCCATCATCACGCCGATAGCGCCGCTCACCGAGCCTTCGGCGTCGCACAGGGGCGAGAGTTCGTAGCGCAGGGGGAACACCGTGCCGTCGTCGCGCTTGTAACGGATGAATCCCGCACGCACGCCGCACTCGCTGAGTGAATGGGCCGTAACGTCGCCCTCTTCCGGATCGGTGAAAAACTCGCCGGCGTAGCGTCCCTCGAACGCCTCGCAGGAGCCGTTGCCCAGGATTTTGGCGAGCGGAGCGTTGCAGAATGTGATGATTCCTTTGTCGTTCACCACGTAGAGTGGCACGATGATGCCCTGCAACACGCCGCGATTGTACTCCAGCTGGTCCTTGATGGAACCGACCATGGATTGCAAGTGCTGGCCGAGCTGGGCGAGCTCGTCCTTTCCTCGCGAATCGAACTGCACGTTGAGGTCGCCGGCCTCCACCCGGCCGGCCACGGCGGTCAGGGCCCGCACCCGGCTCATGATTGCTTTGCGCAGAAACACGTAGAGAATGAGCACGAGCGCCACGAGGCCCGTCAGGGAGATGGCCCCGCTTTTCAGCTGCTGGCTATGCAGCGCTGTAATCGCAGGAGATATGTTCTGCATGACCACCATGGCCCCGAGGTTCTTTCTGGTGGAGCCATGGCAATGGTGGCACGACGGCTGATTCTGGACCCGGCTGACCTCCAGGAAGTACGGCGTGTCCTCAAGCGACATCACCCGGCCTTCATGGAACGGTTCGGCCTTCTCCGCCAGTGCTGATTCGAGGATGGTCGCGAAATCTCCGGACTCGACCACCGCGACGACATCCTCGCGCAGGGAATCCTGGTGCGTGGAATAGGTAATGTTGCCGTTGAAGTCCGTCAGATAGGCGCGGACATCGCTGAATTTCTTGTGGATTCGTTCGAATTGTTCGGTTGTGGCGGCGTTATCGCCCACGGACATGGGCTCGCTGATGGCTTCGAAAATCAAAGCCGACGTCATTTCCGCGCCATGGCGGATGAGCTCCATGTTCGAGCTGCGCTGCCAATACGAATTGGCGAAGAACAAGCCACCGAACGCGGCCAGCGATACGAGACAGACGAGAAGCAGAACCTTGGCGCCGAGCGACTTCGACAAACTTATCATGCGCGCTCCATGTCCCTGCTGAAGGCAGGGTCTCCTGCGTTGTTACTGCGCTACGTGCTCCATCACCAGTCGAGTGTTTGTTTCCATGCGTTGGCGAGAGTATCCAAGGGTTGTTCCAGAATTGTTTCGCCGGAGCTGGTCACCACAAGCGAACCTTCGCCCGTGACCTCGCCGATGCGCGCCGCAATCTGTCCGGCAAACACCTTTTCGAACGCCGGCGCGTCGTCCGGCCGGACCGTCACCAACAGCCGGCTGTGGCTTTCCGCATACAAGAGCGCAGCCGCCGGCATGTCCGCGTGCAGTCCTGCGCGGGGCACGAGGCCCAGATCGATGGTCGCCCCGAGCCTCCCGGCGATGGCCATTTCAGCAACAGCCACGCCAAGGCCGCCGTCCGACAAGTCGTGGCACCCGCTGACGAGTCCGGCCTGCGCGGCGCGGAACATCGCACGGTAACGTTCGCGGGCTTCCACGGCAGCCACCTGGGGCACCGAATCGAACCGCAGGCCGAGCTCCTCGGCGAGTTCGCTTTTGCCCAGCTCGGGGCGCGTCGTCCCCAGCAGGTAGATGGCGTCGCCCGGGCGCTTGAAGTCCGAGGTCAGGGCCTTGGAGGCGTCCGGTATGACGCCGGCCACGGTGAACAGGACCGTGGGCGGAATGGAAATCTTGCGGCCGCCGCCCATGTAGTCGTTCTTCATGGAATCCTTGCCCGAGACGCAGGGCACGCCGTAGGCCAGGCAGAAGTGCGCCAGGGCACGGTTGGCCCGCACCAGCTGCGCCAGTTTGTACTCGCCGTCCGGCGTCTTTTCGGACTGCACCGGGTCGCACCAGCAGAAGTTGTCCACGCCCACCATGTGGTCGATGGTCGCGCCGGAGGCCACTGCGTTGCGCACCGCCTCGTCTATGGCGCCGGCCATCATCCAGTAGGTGTCCAGGTCCGAGTAGCGGGGGCAGATGCCGTGGGCCACCACCAGCGCTTCATTGCGGTCCAGCAGGGGGCGCATCACGCCGGCGTCCGAAGGGCCGTCCGCGGCCGCGCCGGTCATGGGCTTGACCACGCTGCCGCCCTTCACTTCGTGGTCGTACTGGCGGACGATGTATTCCTTGCTGCAGATATCCAGACGACCGAGCATGCGCCGGAGCAGATCGCCCTGGTCGCCCACGTCGGCCAGGGCGGCGAGGCCGGCGTCCTCCACCTGCGGTTTGTCCCAGCGCGCTCTGAGCTCCATCTGCGGCACGCCCTCATGCAGAAATTCCATGGCGATGTAGGCCACGGGCTTTTCGCCGTATGTCACGTGGAAGTAGCCGGTGTCCGTGAACTCCCCGAGCACCGTGGCCTCCACGTCCATCTCCCGGGCCAGGCCGAGGAACGGTTCGAGCCGGTCCTGCGGCACGGCCAGGGTCATGCGTTCCTGCGCTTCGGAAAGCAGAATCTCCCAGGGCTGGAGACCGTCGTACTTGAGCGGGGCCCTGGCCAGGTCCAGCCGTACGCCGCCCGGGTCTTCGGCCATCTCGCCCACGGAGGAAGACAAACCGCCGGCGCCGTTGTCCGTAATGGCGTTGTAAAGGCCGGCGTCGCGCGCCCGCATGAGCAGGTCGTACACCTTGCGCTGGGTGATGGGGTCGCCTATCTGCACGGCCGTGGCAGGCGACTCCTCGGTAAGCTCCTCGGAAGAGAACGTGGCGCCGTGGATGCCGTCCTTGCCGATGCGTCCGCCCACCATGACCACGGCGTCGCCGGGCTTGGCCGCCTTCTCGTGGCTGGGTTTGCCGGCTATGATCGCCGGCATCATGCCCACGGTGCCGCAGTACACCAGCGGCTTGCCCAGGTAACGTTCGTCAAAGACCAGTGAACCGTTGATGGTGGGGATTCCGGACTTGTTCCCGCCGTGCTCCACGCCTTCGCGCACGCCTTCCAGCACGCGGCGTGGATGGAGCAGCCGGGGCGGCAGCTCGCCCTCGTGGAACGGCGAGGCAAAGCAGAAGACATCGGTGTTGCAGACCAGGTTCGCGCCGATGCCCGTGCCCATGGGGTCGCGGTTCACGCCAACGATGCCGGTGAGCGCGCCGCCGTAGGGGTCCAGGGCCGAGGGGCTGTTGTGCGTTTCCACCTTGATGCACAGGTTGTGGTCGTCCGTGAACTTGAACACCCCGGCGTTGTCCTTGAACACGGAGAGGCAGAAATCCCTGTCGCCCAGTCGTTCGCGGATGACTCGCGTGGAGTCAATGATGTAGGTCTTGAACAGGCTGTCCACCCGGTCGCGCTGGCCGGTCTCGGTGTCCTCGTATTCGATGGCGGCGCTGAAAATCTTGTGCTTGCAGTGCTCGGACCAGGTCTGGGCCAGACACTCCATCTCCGCGTCCGTGGGTTCGTCGCCCAATCCCACGGCGCGCCGCGCCGCGCGGACTCCGGGTCTGGCGTAATGGTCGCGTATGGCCCGCATTTCTTTGAGCGAAAGGGCCAGGACATGGTCCTTGCTGAAGGCCACGAGCTCTGCGTCGCTCATGGTGGAGATGGCGGCCGTGGCCACGGTGTCGTCCGCCCGGCCGGATACCCGCGCCGCCTGGGCCGGAAAACCCGGTTCGCGCGTCCATTCCTCGGCCGACTTCACGGCGGTGCGCTGGATGAGTTCGTTGGCCAGCAGCCCGGAGGCGATGGACTCTGCCTGCTCGCGGGACAGAGCGCCGCGGATGGCGAACTGCTTGGCGGTGTAGACGCTCAGGTCCTTCTTGCGCTCAGGGGAAAGGTTCAGCGTGAGGGCGATGGTCTCTGCGGCCGTGCGGCCCTCGTTGTCCGTGACGCCGGGCTTGTAGCCTACCTCAAGGCACCAGTCGAAGCCGGTGGCAACGGGCTGCAGGGACGCCACGTGCAACACAGGATCATGCAGCGCGGACTCACCGATGAGCGTTTCGATCTCGGAGGGCTCGAGCCCTTCCACGGTGAACACCGTGGCGACGCGCGCGTCCTCCACGGTGAGCCCCAAAAATTCCTTGATCCGCCGGACCGTCTTGTGTCCCACGGGGTCCATGCGGTCCTGTCGCATGGCGACTTCTATGCGCTGCAGCATGAAGAATCGTCTCCAGATGCTTATTTGTTCCGTCGCACCACGTATTCCAACGCCTCCCCCAGAAGAACCGTTTCCGGCGATGGGGGAAATCCGTCGAGATTTTGCCGGGCGGCCTCCGCGTAGTGGCCGGCCATGTCCCGGGCGCGCTCCACGGCGCCGGTATCGCGCACGCGCTGCACGGTTGCGATGACCGATTCCAGGTCGGTCGCGGACACGGCGTGCCCCTTGCCGTTGGCCACCACGGTCTCGTTCCGCCCCTTGGCCGCGCCGATGCGTCTGACCAGGACCTGGAGGCGTTCCCTTTCCGCAGGCTCGGCCTTTTCCATGTACAGGATCAAAGGCAGCGTGGCCTTGCCTTCGCGCAGGTCTGCGGCTACGGATTTGCCCGCCTCCTCTTCGCTGGCGCCGTAGTCCAGGGCGTCGTCCACCAGCTGGAAGGCGATGCCGAGGTTGAGGCCAAACTGCGCGGCGTTTTCCACGCCGGCGTCATCCGCTCCGCCGAGGATGGCGCCGCAGCGGGTGGCCGCCTCTATAAGATAGGCGGTTTTGCCGGTCACTATCTCCAAGTATTCCTCATTGGT
>JBMCLC010000158.1:0-4943 GCA_048614715.1 Oceanidesulfovibrio sp. | reverse complement strand
ACACGCCACCTTCGGCCGTTGGCGTGAAGTCCCAATGCTGTGTCCGGTCCAGCGACTTGAAATAGCGGCCGCGTCCCAGAAAGAATCCGAGTTCCTCGGCCATGTCTTCCAGCGGGTTCTGGAGCCCATCGTACACGCGGGCCAGCAGGCCCGGTCCCAGCTCCACGGAGAGCAGTTCGCCGGTGAAGCGCACCCTGTCGCCCACGCTAAGGCCCACCGTGTCCTCGAAGACCTGGAGATCGGCGTAGCGGCCGCGCACGCGTATGACCTCTGCCTTGAGCTCCAGCGTGCCTTCCGGGGTCCGCAGGCCGGCGTAGGCCACCTCGTTCTGGGTCACGGGTTTCTCGAACTCCACGGTGAGCAGGTTGCCGTTGACGCCAACCAACCGGCCCTCGTTGGCCGGCATGCCGTCCGTGGGCACGGATTCCCAGCGCGAGGGGCCGGTCTGCCTCGCCTCCGGCAGGATATCGGCGGTCTCTAAAGCCCCCGCGACATCTTGCGATTCCACCTGATCCGCGCGTGGTTCGTTGGGCTCGTTCGAGCTCACGATTCACTCCTTGAATGATCGCCGGCGTTTGTGGTGCGCACAGCGTTTTCTACGGCGCGTTCGGCCATATCGCGGAACGCCTCGCGACCCTCTTCCGGATCTATCCCGGACAGTCGCAACGCAAGGCGCAGCTTCAGTGCATAGGCGAGCACGGCGTCCTCGCCGTAGGGCCGGCCGACCAGCAGATCGTCCAGCACGGCAAAGCGCAGGGCCGTGAGCTCGCGCTGTCGCTGCAACGGATTCTCGGCCAGGAAGGCCCCGTTCACCCCATGGACCACGTAGAGGTTCACATGACCATACGGTAGGCCCGGGCCGGCATCGACCTTGCGTTGTTCGGCGCGCCGCTCGGCCTGGGTGTTCACGATCTGCGCCTCGATGTTACGCACCGCATCGAGAAAGGGATGGCCCGACACCTCGCCATGGTCCATGATCTCCCGGACCAGACGGAGCAGCGCGGGCGGCAGCGCGGTCTCGGCGGCGGCCAGAAAACCCTCTGCCGTCACGGGTGGCGCCTTGCCTGGCGCAAGAAGCGGCATGGATGCGAGCAAATAGTAGTAGCCCACGCTCACGCGCCTCCGGAATCGTTGTCGTGCTCGCGTCCGGCGGTCATCACTATCTCCGCCAGCCGGGGCCGCAGATACAACGACAGGGCCTCGGCCACGGCTTCGCTGGTGAAGTCGAGGTAGACCTCTCCTTCCTTGAACGAGACCTTGAAGCCCTGCTCGATCTCCCGGTCCACCTGAATCTTCACGCCGGCTGCCATTTTCTCGCGGTAGCGCGAGGCGAAAAACGCGACGAGCTTTTCCTTGTCCCGAGGGCTCAGCAGGAATTCCAGCCGGTGGTCTCCAGACTTTTCCGCGCAGGACTGGGCCATGCCGGCAAGCATATTCTGGAGCACGTCTATGGTCATGGCCTCGTCCACGGCCTCGGAGACCAGGAGCTGCATAATGTTTTCGATACCGCGTTTGACCGAGATGAGCACGTCGCGCGAGGCCTGGTGCAATTGCGCCTCGGCCCGCGCCGTGTACGTGACGGCCTCGTCGCGCCCGCTCTGGATGATCGCGGCTTTCTCCTGTTCGGCCTGCTCCAGGATGGCGCGCGCTTTTTCCTGCGCGCTGGAGACAATGGCGTGGGCCTTGGATTCGGCCTCCTGCACGGCCTCCTGCTGCAGGCGTTCTATGAGGTGTTCAAGCGATTCTGACATGGGGTGGACTCCTGGCGCCTGCTGACTTTGGATTAATCAGACCCCAAAACTACCTGCTTTTGAGCCAAATGGGAATAAGCAAGCGGGAAATGACGACCACCCCGCCGTCAGCCGAGGGCATGTCGCGTGTGAAACTACCGCCAGCCGGGGTGTGAAACGGAAGCCTCAATACGCGTCATTCCTCGATTCCTTCGGAACGCGCCCTCCTGGGCCGCACCGTGGCGCTGAAAGCAGGCCCGCCCGGCCTGAATACGATACCGCGTTCCGCGTGCGAATCGCCGCGCCGGATATTGACTGAAACAATTCAGTCGCTAAAATAGATGCTGATCACGCGACTTCCAGGAGGTCAGAACATGGTAATCGATTTCAGTCCGTTTTATGATTTCCACAAGAATATCGACAAGCTGCTGAGCGATGTCTGGAGTCCGAGCTACCAGGGCGGACAATCCTCCTACCCCCTGGTCAACATCAGCGAAGACGATGCCGCCATCTACGTGCAGTGCGAGATACCCGGCGTCCCGCGCGACGAGATAGACATCACCATCGTGGAGTCGAGCCTCTCCATTAAGGGCGAACGCAAGCCGGCCCAGGGAAAGTACTACCGCCAGGAACGGCCCACTGGCGTGTTCCAGCGGCTCATCGCAATCAACACGCCCGTGGACCCCGACCGCATCAAGGCCACCCTCGCCGAGGGCGTGCTCTCCATCACCCTGCCTAAAACCGCCTTGTCCAAGGCGCGCAAGATCGCCATCGATTAACGGAGGTACAAAAACCCATGGCCGCCCACGTCATGAGAAAGGACAAGGAAACGCGCGACGACATGCCGCGCTACCGCCCGGCCACGGACATCATCGAGATGGCCGACGGCTTCCACATTTTCATGGACATTCCCGGCGTGACCCGGGAGAACCTCTCCATAGACCTGAACGAGAACGAGCTGACGATAACGGCCCGCACCTCCTACAACGCCGACCCCGCCGAGCACGCCAGGCCCAAGTATCTGCACATGGAGTTCGGCGGCGGCGAATACCGCCGCGTTTTCACCCTCTCGGACGACGTGGACCGGCAGAAGATAACCGCGCACCTGGAAGACGGCGTACTGGAACTCGTGCTGCCCAGGGCCGAGGACAAGAAGCCCCGGCGCATCGAGATTTCCACGGACTGATGCCGCCTGGCGCGGCCCATGCTCCGTCTTCGGGCTGAAGTCGCTTCCGCATCGCCATCGGTTGCGCTATCGTGCTCGTCATGGCGCGCGAGATTTGCATCCTCCATGCGAACTGCCAGGGAGATCCCCTGGCTTGGCTCCTGGAACGCCACCCTGCGTTCGCCGAACGATACGAACTGCGCCGGTATGTGAACTACCTGCGCGAACCGGTGCCGGCGGCCGAGCTGGGCCTCGCAGCCCTGCTCATCCACCAGCAGCTCGGCCCCCAGTGGAACGAACTGTCCAGCGCGAACCTGCGTGGCCAGCTCTCCAAAAACGCGACGGCCATCTGCATGCCGAACCTGATGTGCCGGACTTACTGGCCGTTCTGGGAGTCCAAACCAGGCATCGACTTCAGCGATTCGTTCCTCAACGCGCTCCAGGACCGCGGCCTCTCCAAGGCGGAGATCATGTACATCGCCTGCAGCACGGATCTGGCCCGGTACCACGACGTGCAGGCCCTGGCCGAGCACTCCATGGCCATAGAGCGCGACAAGGAAAAGAACTGGGACGTCAAGCTGACCGAACGCATCCAAACCGGCTACACGCAGCGCCAACTCTTCACCACCATCAACC
Organism: Oceanidesulfovibrio sp.; assembly: GCA_048614715.1. GTDB lineage: Bacteria > Desulfobacterota > Desulfovibrionia > Desulfovibrionales > Desulfovibrionaceae > Oceanidesulfovibrio. The sequence goes on along the minus strand of JBMCLC010000158.1, from coordinate 1,412 downwards.
ATCCGGGCCGCGAGCTCTGTGTGTCGATCGCGCGCGAACTGCTCGATCTTTTGGGCCTGGAAGCGCCATCGCCCGAACTGGAGGCAGCCATGCCGGCCATCGAGCCGGAACTTGAGCTGCCCGTGCACCCGCAGGTCGCCTCCATTCTGGGGTTGGAATGGGTCCGGCCGAACCACCGCTTCCGCATATATGAACATATGCTCACATACGAGGAATACGCCTCCCACTACCTGGAATGCCGCAGCCTGGGTGAATCCCATCTCATTTCTTTCATCCGATTGCGCCATGGCTCCATGCGCACCCCCGACCCGAACGCCGCGAACGGCTGATCACGGCGACGCCGTCTTACCGGCCGCGTCGGTCTTTGCCGCCCTGGTCTCCAGCCGCGCCGCCATATCCAGAAGCGCCTCGGCGGCGCTGGTTCGCAACCGATCGGCGTCTGCCTCGGAACCGGCCAGACCGTCCATGAACGCGTGGACGAAATGGCATTCTCCTTCTTCCAAGGGGTCCGCCTCACGACAGGCCGCCAGCTCCCGCGCCTTGCGCGCCGTTCGTTCCAGCAGATCCCGCGTCCAATCCCCGCGCGACTCCGTGGCGTGTTCCGCCGCGCCGTTCTCTGCTCCTTCCGCAAGATTTCGTTCATCGAGTGGGCGCAACTTCTCCCCTTGGGCAACAAGGGCGTCGACGAACCGCGGCGCCGTTACGAAATAGCCCAGCTTGAGAGCAACTGCCGTGATCCCTGGCGAGGGCGGCCGCTCCCCCTTAGGCAGGGCATAGACATCCAGTCCGTAGAGTGCCGCCAGATCCCGCGCGGTGATGAACTCTCCCTCGCCTGTGCGCCAGGCGCGATGACGCTGCGCGATGTAGCGCGCAAAATCCGCTATGGGGTCGATCGGCGCGTGTCCGAGGTCTTGATGTCCTCGGTCCGGAGGAGCAGGTTGCGCGCCCGGGAATGGCTCCACGTCCGTCACGGACTCGGGCTCGCGGTGCGGTGAATCGGGCGCGACTGCCGGTTCGGACGGCGCGGACTCGACCGCACTCTTGTCCATCTCCCCCAGGAACCAGCCCCGGAACTCCGGAACGCGCAGAAACATGACGACAACCGCGGCTGCGAAAAGCAGCACGCCAGTCACCAAGTATGGAATTGCCTGACGCATCACAAACTCGATACCTCTTATTGATAATGCCTATTCATTCCGCAACCAACCATTCTACTTAACTATTGGCGTATTATCATGGATTCGTGCACTACTGACCCGAATTGACTTGACCCTAGCCGCCGGGGATGCGGACACGCATGAACACGCACGAGGAAACACTCCGTTTGCGCCAAGCGCCGGCCTTCTTTGATTTTCTGCTCCATAGCCGGTTCCTCTACCATGGCGTCCGTCTTATGCTTGCCGCCTCATTCC
>JBMCLC010000157.1:0-4964 GCA_048614715.1 Oceanidesulfovibrio sp. | reverse complement strand
CGCGTTGGCCCACCCTCACCAAGATGGTGAAGAACATCGTCGAGGTGTACTCCAAGAACGCCCGCAAGTACGAGCGCCTCGGCGACTGGGCCGAGCGCATCGGCTGGGAGAAGTTCTTCGAAGTCACCGGCATTCCCTTCACCCAGCACTGCATCGATGACTTCCGCGATCCGGCGTACTACACCTGGCGGCAGTCCACGCAGTTCAAGTTCACCAGCCACGTCAAGTAGCTGGCGAATTGCGCATTATATCCGGGCGCGGCTGCAAGGCCGCGTCCGGTCAACCTTTGAGCCAGAAGGGGCTTTAAGATGGACGAAGATAAGCAAAAAATTATCGAATTCCTCGAAAGCAAAAAAGGCAAGACCAAATTCTACTTCAACGACTTCGCCAAGGCGCTGCCGGACAAGAAGCCTCGTGAACTCAAAAAGGTGCTCACAGCTCTCGTGAACGATGGCAAGCTCGAGTTCTGGTCTTCCGGCTCCACGACCATGTATGGTCTCAAGGGCGCCGGCAAGCAGGAAGAAGGCTAGCCCAAAAACCACGGTCTTCGCCGTCGTATAATGGCGGCCGGCGGATGAACCCATCCGTTTCGGCCCAGCGTGGCCGCCACCGAAGATCGCATGAACTCGCCGACTACGTCCGAGGTCGTGACTCTGCCGCGGGTCATCGTGTCCGGAGGCGCCGGTAAAACCCTCGTCTCGCTCGGCCTCTGCCGTGCCTGGGCGCGAGCCGGCTCAATAGTTCAGCCTTTTAAAAAGGGTCCGGACTACATCGACGCCGCCTGGCTCGCCATTGCCAGCCGCAATCCGGCGACGAATCTGGACCCTTTCCTTTTTTCCCGACACTCCCTCGTCTCCCTGTTTCTCCACGCCGCCACGGGACGCGACATCGCCGTCATCGAGGGCAACCGCGGACTCTTCGACGGCAAGGACGAAGACGGTTCCGCCTCGACATCCGAGCTCGCCCGTGTGCTCCGTTGCCCCCTTGTCCTCGTCTTGGACATCACCAAGATGACGCGGACCGCGGCAGCTGTGGTGGCCGGCGTCAAATCCTTCGAGGAACACCTGCCCCTGGCCGGAGTGATCCTCAACCGAGTCGCCGGCGAACGCCACAAGTCCATCGTCACCCGCTGCATTGAACGCGACACCGGCGTGCCGGTGCTCGGCGCGTTGCCCAAGATCCCGGAGAATCCCATTCCGGAACGCCATATGGGCCTCGTGGGAGACCGTGACCACTCCTCGGCCGAAGCCATTCTCGACAAACTCGCCGACATAGTGGAGGAGCACTGCGACGTACCGCGCATCCGCGAAGCGGCCCAAGCGGCCGAACCGATAGAGAAACCGTCCGAACCCTTCTTCCTCGATACCGAGCCGGAGGGCAGCAAGGTGCGCATCGGCGTGGCCAAGGACGAGGCGTTCTGGTTCTACTATCCGGAAAACCTGAAAGCCCTCGAACTGGCCGGCGCAAAGCTCGTGGAGATCGACCTGCTGCGGACCGTTGATTGGCCGGATCTGCACGGCCTGTACATCGGCGGGGGCTTTCCGGAACTCAAGGCTCAGGAGCTCGCATCCAACAGCGTCATCCGCCAGCGCGTGCGCGCCCTGGCGGAGATGGAGCTGCCCATTTACGCCGAATGCGGTGGGTTCATGTACCTCTGCCGCAGTCTCGCGGTGGACGGACATGACTACCCCATGGCCGGAGTTTTTCCGGTCCGCACGGAACTTTGCGACAAGCCGCAGGGACTCGGGTATGTGGAGGGAACGGTGGTGGCCAGGAATCCCTTCCATCCGGAAGGCCAGGTTATCGCGGGGCACGAGTTCCACTACTCCCTCTGCAGCGCGGCCGATGGATCGGTGCTCAACTTCGCGCTCAGGATGAACCGCGGCCAGGGCATCCTTGCCGGGTTGGACGGCCTTCTCTACAAGAATACCTGGGCCTCCTATACGCACATCCACGCCGTGGGCGAACAGGACTGGGCCAAACGGTTCGTGGCCGCGGCCATCGAGTACCGGCGCGCCGTCGAACGCAAGCCGACAGGCCGCAGCGTCTAGCTATACACGGCCGGCCTTCCTTTGCTATGCAGGGCGCATGTTGATCGCCGTGCTCTCTGACATTCACGCAAACCTCGTGGCCCTTAAGGCCGTGCTCGAGGATATCGACTCGTTCCAGGTGGGTGCGGTCTACTCCCTGGGCGACAACGTGGGCTACGGTCCCGAGCCGGACGACGTGATCAGCCTGCTGCAGCGCCAGAACGTCGAATCGGTGCTTGGCAACCACGAGCTCGGCCTGCTGCACGCGGACCAGCGCAACTGGTTCAACCACCACGCCCGCCAGGCCTTGTCGCGAACCAGGGAGATGCTGTCAGAGGCGGCCATGCGGGAAATTCGGCACATGCCCCTGGCCATGGTCAGACACGGCTGCCGTATGGTGCACGGCTATCCGCCGGAATCTGCCCTCACGTATCTATTCGTCATGGACGACTCCGACCTCGCCGCGACCTTCCGCCGCATGCAGGAGCAGATCTGCTTCGTGGGCCATACCCACGAACTGGAGCTGGTCTGCTGGGATGGCAGACGCGTGGAGCGCGGCCCACTGCCGGAGGCAGTGCGGTTCGAACCGCAGCGCCGGTACATCGCGAACATAGGCAGCGTGGGTCAGCCGCGCGACGGCGACAATCGTGCGAAATACGTACTCTTCGACACCACACGACGGGAGCTGACCTTGCGCCGTGTTCCCTACGACATCCGGAGCACGGCTGAATCCATCGTGGAAAAAGGGCTCCCCAGACAATACGCCGACAGGCTTTGGTGACCATGCACATAGGACGCTACGAAATACTCGGGCTGCTGGGCAGGGGCGGCATGGGCGCCGTGTACAAGGCACGGCTGCCGGAACTGGGCAAGATCGTCGCGCTCAAGCTTCTCGATCCCGTGGAGCATATGGTGGACTTGCTGGGCATGGACGCGGTGAAGCGCCAGTTCGTGGCCGAGGCGCGGCTCATGGCGCGGCTGAGCCATCCCAACCTGAGCGCCGTGTGGGACCTGGACGAGGACGACGCAGGCCGGCCCTTCTTTGTGCTGGAATACGCCTGCCACAACCTGGGCGGCGTCATGGGCGAGAGCTACCGCGTGGAGGAGCCGAGCCGGAAACTGCGGCCGGAGAAGGCGTTCCGCTATACGCGCCAGACACTGCAGGGCCTGGCCCGCATGCACTACGCCGGGGTGGTCCACCGCGATATCAAGCCCTTCAATCTGCTGCTTTCGGACCAAGACACGGTGAAGATCATCGATTTTGGTCTCTCCAAGCTGCGCGGGGAGATAGACCCGGACCGCCCCTCGGGCATGAAGATCGGCTCGCCTTACTACGCCGCGCCGGAGCAGGAGGACGATCCGGAAGCCGCCGGTCCGCCGGCCGATCTCTACGGAGTGGGTGTCACGCTGTACCGTATGCTGTCTGGCAGGTTGCCCCACGGCGAAGTGGGCCGGTGCGGGTTCGGAATGCCGGAAGGGCAGGAGCCGGACGCCGGAGACGAGGAAGGCCTCTCCCGCGAGGCTCCGTTGGACAAAGAAGTGCTCGGCGAAGAGCTGTTCTCCCTGTGCGAGGATTTCTTCCGCAAGTCCCTGGCCCCGAATCCCGCGGACAGGTTCAACTACGCGCATCAGATGCTCGAGGCCCTGGAATACTTCGAGGCCCGGTGGCGCGAACAGGTGGAGGCCATCTGCGGCGTGCCCGAGAACTGGCTGGAGGAAACCGAACCGGAGCCGGAGGCCGTGGCGGTCCGCAGCACGCCAATCAAGACAGGCCCGCGCATGAAGCTGGAATCTTTTGGCATCGACCATCTCGGGCGGCCGCTCGCGGCGCGTCGACCGATATTCGAGCCCGATGGAGACATCGTGCGCGATCCTGCGGCCGGACTTGTGTGGCAACGGTCCGGGGTGGATTTTCCGGTCAACTGGACCGAGGCTCAGGAGTATGTGGAAGCTCTCAATGCATCGCGTTTCGCGGGCCTCGCGGGATGGCGGCTGCCCACCGTGCCGGAGCTCTCGCGGCTCCTGGACCAAGCGGGCGAGGTGCGCGACTACTGCATGGACCCCGTGTTCGATCGCGAGCAGCGATACCTCTGGAGCGCCGACCAACGCACGTTCACCCAGGCCTGGATGGTCAACGCCGCCATGGGCTACGTGGATCGCGCCGATATGACGTGCCGGCTATGGGTCAGGGCCGTATGCGAGGCGGAATGATGTCTGCGGAATGCGTCCGCTGCGGCGAATGCTGCCGACGCTCAACCCCGGCGCTGCATCAGGAGGACCTCGACCTGATCGGCGGCTCTGATGGTCTGGATCTCGTCCATCTCGTCACCTTCCGCCGCGGAGAGCTGGTGCGCGACCAGGTGCGTGGGGTGCTGGCCCCGCTGGACCAGGAAGTGGTCAAGCTGCGCTCCGCACGGGATAGCTGGGCCTGCATGTTTCTGGTGGACCGCGACGGCAGGGCAGGCTGCGCCCGCTACGAGGCCAGGCCCCTGGAATGCCGGCTGCTGCTCTGCAAGGACCCGCGAGCGTTGGCCGAGGCGTATGGTGTGGGCCGCGTCACCCGGAACGACATCATCGGCCCCCGGGGGCGGCTGGCCGAGCTTGTTCAGGCCCACGAAGCTCAGTGCGGTTATGAGGAACTCGCGGCCTTCGCGCGGCGTTTCCATTGCGATTCCTCGGACACGGCAGCGGCCAAGGCCCTCCTCGCCGCCGTGCATTTCGATTCGCGGGCGCGGGAACTGGTGTGTGAGCGTCTGCGGGACAAGAGAGCGGAAGAACGCGCCGCCGTGGCGGCCTGCGTGCTGGGCAGACCGCTGCCGGAAACCATGACAATGTTCGGGCTCGCCGTGGTCGAACAGGCAACGGGAGGCCTGGGGCTGGTTGCGCGCGGAACCAGCCACCATCCTGCGGCGCGGCCGTAACCTCACTTCATCA
>JBMCLC010000156.1:0-4975 GCA_048614715.1 Oceanidesulfovibrio sp. | reverse complement strand
CTGCCAAAAGGTCAGCAGACTACCCGAATTCCGCCGGCGAATAAAGACGCCGTGTCCCAGGTTTGTGTTTTTTCAAGCTGAGCCGTTGACCAGAAATCGCGAGTCCGGATACAATCACCGGATGGATGTCTCGATTTTCGCTCTCCGCCCGCATCGCATCCGGAACGCCCGGCTCCGTGCCGCCTTGGTAGTCGCTGCGGTGATCGTTCTTGCCTGCCTCCGGCCGGCGCTCGCCCAACCCGTCCCCCTGCCTGGCGACATGAAGGCGCACCTGGCGCGGCACAATGCTGTGCACGACGTACTGGACCAAGCGCGGGAGAGTCTGGAAACCCGCAAGATAGCCGCCCCGGCCGACCAGGGGGTGGTGAACTATTTCCTCACGCAGCTCGACCTTATGGATGCGCTGGCCCAGAACGCCTTCGACCTCAGCTTTGTTTTCTACGACCGCGTCCTGGCCTCGGAGCACGCCGGCAACATCCTGGCGGGATACACCGGCCAACGCCTCACGCTGCTGGCCGACGAGCTGTTCACCCTCGTCAGGACTTTCCAGAAGCGCCTCGACGCCGTGCCCGCGCTGCGCGAGCTGCCCGGCCTGAACAGAGTGGCCCCGGCGCTCGACCCGTTCATCGAAGCCACGGGCGCTCATGGCGAGGACATCCTCGCCCGGGCGCAGTAGGGCTCTTCCCAGAACGGCCGAGGAGGCATTCCTATCTGCGATTCAGTGGTTATTCGAATGTATCCGGAATGTTGAGCGTTGCATTCAGGCTCCGCGCCGTGGCCGCGTCCTCAAGGGCTTCGGCGGCGTTACCCATTTCCAGCTGAACGAAGGCGCGATTGGCGTAGGCGTTAGCAAAGGATGGTTCGAGCTTTACGGCGCGGGTATAGCTCTCGTTGGCCTCTTGCCATCGTCCCAATGCGCTCAGCGAGTTGCCCTTGTTGTAGTGGACGCGCGCGTCCATGGGCTTGAGGGCGAGGTGTGCGTTGTACGCCTGGATGGCTTCCTCGTACTCGCCGAGCATGTGCAAACACGCCCCTTTGCGGAAGTGGGCCTGGGGATGGTCCGGCTCCAGCACGAGCACGTTCTCGTAGGCCGCCAGGGCGCGCCCGTAATTACCCACGTTGAAGTGCTCGTTGCCGCGGTAGAACATGAAGATGACGGGATCTGCCTCGGCCAGGCCGCGCAGGTCGCGCTCTTCCGCCTCGCCCACGTACGGGGTGTGCGGCACCGGCACAGGGTCCTGCTCACGGAAATCCACCGCATCCGCCGGGTCCTCGCCGGAGAGGTTCGCGGAAAAATCGTCCATCATGTCCAGGTTGGGCAGATGCACGGCCGTTCCTTCCAGAAGCGAGCACCCGCCGAGCAGGAGCGCGGCAAAGACCATGGACAGGAGCAGGAAGTCACGCCGGCTCGGATCCGCCCTTCTGGCTGACTGGGATGAAGGCATCGGGATCGGGATGGTGGACATGGCTACGACCAGGGGCCGACAAGCCTGCCGGAGGGCGATGCGGGAGCACCGGGATTGGTTCGAAGAAACTGCATTATCGGAACCCTTAAGGATATTGCCGTCGTTCCTGAACATTCTTACTCGGCTGTGGCTTCGAGGTCAAACCGGTTTTGCCTCAGGTCCCGTAGCTTTCTTTCCAGGACGCGAGCTTGCCGGCCACCATGGACTCGTCGATCTCGAGGACCTTGCCCTGCTCCGTCACCTTCAGCCCGGAGGAGACGAAGGGATCGTACTCCAGATCCACGACCACTCGGCCGAACGCATCGCGAAGCGCCCTGGCCCCAAGACGGGTGTTGTCCACCGCGTGCTCGACAATCGCGGTTGCGGCCTCGTCCGTGAGCTTCAGCTCTATGCCCATGGTCCGGAAATACTCTTGCGACTTGACATACGGCGAATCGGCCGAATGCAGCAGAATGCGCCGCATGGTCTCGCGGTCCAGGTCGTCGAGAACGGCTATGGTGCTGAAACGGGAGAGAAACTGCGGCGCCATGCCGTACGAGAAAAGATCCGAAAGCTTGAGGTAGTCGCGCAAGGTGAACAGGATGGTTGTTTTCATCCCGTGTTTCTTGTCGTAATCGCGCACCTCCTTGAGCCGCCGTTCATCCTCCTTGTTCTCCACGCGGCTGAAAACCTGGTCGTAGAGTTCCTCGAAGGCGCCGCCGCAGACAAACAGCATGCGCTGCGTGTTGATGGGCAGCTTGGCGTAGCGTTCCGCGCCGTCGGCGTACACGCGAGCGCGGTACAGACAGCGTTCGCCCTCGATGAGGGTGAGCAGGGCCTGCTGCAGCGTTATGCCCGTGACATCCGGCTTGCCGGCCACCCTGCCGGAAATTTTGTCGATCTCGTCGAGACAGACAGTGGCGTTCTCCATGAGGGAGAGCACGGCCTTGGGCGTGCGCTTCTCGCCCAGCATGGTGCTCACGCGGCTTTCCAGACTCCGGAAGATGCCGAAAGTGTCCACGTCGCCAGCCTCGTTCAGCAACGTGCGCGCGTTCATGATGGTCATGGCCCGGTAGCTGGCCAGGGAGTCGTGCTCGGCGTAAAGCTCCTCTATGGCCTTCATGATAGTTGTCTTGCCGGTGCCGCTGTTGCCGATCATCAAAATGCGCGCGCCGCCGATGCGGTTCACGTGCTTGTACACGGCCACGGCGACTGCTCGCAACGACGGCTCCTGCCCGAGCACCCGTTTGGCGAGATGCTCGTGGATGTCCTGGGGCATCAATGATCCGTTCATGAGCGCACGATCCCTCCTGTGTGCTGTCTTCTTGTTGTAAACCCTTGCTGTTACAGGGATCAAGAAAAAATGCCGCGGCATGCAAGAGGGCACGCCGCGGCATGATGCGCCCGAGGACGCCAGGTGTGGCTGCTGTCTAGAGTTCTTGCATGACCCAGACGGCGCGGCCGACGATGCGCTCCTGGGCTTTGTCCACATGGATTTCGGTCTCCGGGTGGGCCTGATTCTCCGAACGCATCACGATGCGCTCGCGGTCGGCATCCAGGAAAACGCGCTTGAGGAGCAGCCCCTCGTAAGGGACGAACACGCCGAAAATCTCGCCGGAGACCACGTTCTTCTTGTTCTGGTCTATGCCAACGTATGCACCGCGCCGGATGTACGGCTCCATGCTCGCCCCTTCCACCTTGACCACGAGTATGGAGCCGGGAGCCAGGGAACGGGGCACGTTGAGCTTGCCTATGGGCTTGGGCTCATACCCTTCGTGGGTGTCGTTCTCGCTCTGCATGGAGTGCACGTTGACAACCACGCCCTTGCTCTCGGGCTCGGCGTAGTGCGCCGCCTCCTCGCGCAAGCTCAACGCGGCGGGGCCATCATAGGGTTGATATCCCTCCTCGCCCTTCAGATACATGGGCCCCTGTCCGATCTTCAGCCAGTCCGGGTTGAGGCCGTATTGCTCGAACAGTTTGAGATACCAGTCAGCCGGCACGGAGTTGCGACGCTTTGCGTCTGAAATGCTGGACTGACGGATGCCGAGAACCTCGGCCAGCTCAACTTGGGTACGAGTATTGGTCGCCGACTTGATTCTTTCAAAAACCTGGTCAAATGATGACAATTCCTATCTCCTGTATGCATTCATGTTCATGAAATTACATGACCCGCGCCAAAGGGGCTTGACAATTCGCACGTTTCTATCGATACGTTTATTTATTGTACGCCAAATCAATACGAAGAACCATATGGTCATGGAAAAACGCTGCCAACTACTCCGGGCATGGCTTGCTTTCAACGGCATCTCGAACAAAGAGCTCGCACACCATTTGGGTACGCACACCTCATTCGTCACAAGACTCATCAAGGGGGAGCGCCGTCCCAAGGACAAGATCCAACGACTCGTCGAATACGGAATCCCTCGGGATCTCCTGCCTTCGCCATCGGAACGCGGGCCAGGACGTCCGAGGAAATCCCCTGCCGACAACAAGGATGAACCGTCGCGCAGTCACCAATCCGAAACCTGACGCCGGCTGGTCTGGAATCCGCTCGACTGCGCTGCAGATGCACGCCCCATGTCCTCTGAGCGATCGCACGCACAAGCCCACCCTTTCGTCAAATGAATAATAACATGCTTGATGCCAGCTTCGAATAAGGCAAACGATTTGTCCAAATTCTCGACTTCGCCGATAGGTTACTCAGTAATTTTCAAGGCCACACCTAGCAAGAACCCAACCGCCAACTGCAACACCGTAACATATGTGTAGCATAGATGTTACAATGTTACATTGCCTGTTTATTTGGACTCCTTTGTACAAAATGCGCTCAAGCATATCCGAGCCCCATTGGCAGGCTGAATCCACAGGCAGGGATGAACGCGTAGCCACGGGAACTCGCTGCTCGCAGCGTCTGTTGCCACTGCAAGCACCGCGCCGAAGATAGCGCCCGGCCGTATCCCAAACGCGATGCTGGCGCTTTACGCAGCTACCTGCGCGGGACCGGGTGGTGGTGATCCATTCGGATTCTGGAGGAAAGATGACACCGGAAAACGCGCTGGAACGGCGTCTTCCGGTGCCCTTGCGTGGCTAGTCGAAATAGCGAAGGAATTCGCTCTCAGGCGTGAGCAGCACCCTGGTGTTGTTGCCAAGGCTTTTGCGATATGCTTCCAGGCTGCGCTGGAACGTATAGAATTCAGGGCCCTCTTCGAGGGCATCCGCATAGATCGTTACAGCCTGGGCTTCGCCCTCGCCTCGTATGGCGTCGGATTTACGCTTGGCCTCCGCGATAATCACAGTGCGATCACGCTCTGCGCTGGAACGGATCTTTGCCGCCTCCTCGCGTCCCTCAGACCGATACTGCTTGGCCTGCCGTTCGCGCTCGGCGCGCATGCGGTTGAAAATCGCCTGCTCGTTCTGCGGCGGCAGCTCCGTGCGCTTGATGCGCACGTCGAGCAGCTTGACGCCGAACCGCGACACCAGTTCCGAGGCTTCCTCGGTGATTTGCTCCATGATGTCGCCGCGTTGCTTAG
>JBMCLC010000155.1:0-4979 GCA_048614715.1 Oceanidesulfovibrio sp. | reverse complement strand
ACAATCCAGTACCGCCACACCGGCAGAACAACTCCAGCCCAAGGGCGCGCATGCGGCTGTCTTCACCACATAACAAGGCGCTGGCCTTACTCACCATTCTTGCCGCATCGGCAGTGCTGCTCTTCGCGTTCGCGGTACTTCCGGCCAGGAGCAAGCCCTCCGCGCTGCACGATCTTTGGTCCAGGCTGACGGATCAGGCGTGCCGCAACGAGCGGATGGCCGACGATCTTGAAAAAGAGGTGCGTGGCATGCGCGGCGCCATCGCATCGCTCGAGCAGGACACGGAACGTTTCGTGGCTTCCAAATCCAGGCGTCGGGAAATCCTGGACGACCTCGGGAACATCGACGCCTCGGTTGTCGCCTTCCTGGGCGAGGTGGGCGACTTCGGCCGCTACATGGGCGGCCTGTGCGAAGGCTCCAAAAGTCATGGCTCCATGCCGCAAAGCCCCGGCGCGCTGCACGAAACCATCCGGACATTCAACGACCACATCGCACGCATCAATGCCTCTCGAAAACAGTTTTTCCGCGTGGAACGGCGGTTCAACGAGTTGCTCACGAGCTACACCCTTCACTCGGAATCCCTCGAGGTGCCGGGTCACATCGAAAAGCAGCGCGGCGACTGACCCATGTTGCGCTTTGCGTTCCCCGCCTGCCGCATGTATACGAGTCAGGCAGGGCGTCAATGCCCGCTGCGGATGAACATATGTCCCGGCTGCTCACGCTCATAGTCCACCCAGACCCCGCTGTGCGCGAGGCCGTTCGTTGCGCCCTGGCTCCAGCGGATTTCCTGCAGGTCCTCGGCGAGGCCGCCTCCCTTGACGAAGCCTTTTCCCTGCTCGGACACGTTCCCTACGGCGCGGTGTTCACAGGCTTGGACATCGGCCAGCCCGGCGAGGGGTTCGAGCTCGCCCGCAAGCTTGCCGGCCGGAAGAACAAGCCGGCCGTCGTCTACCTTGCCGAGGAAGAAGCACGGGCTTTCGAGGCCTTCGAACTGGGCGCCATGGACTACATCCTCTGGCCCTGCGGCGAGGAACGATTTGCCCGCACCATGGACAAGCTCCGCCAGTTCAAGTCCCACTTCAAGCTCGTCCCGACGCCGGACGGCGTCTCGGAAAGCGGCTATGCGGCTGAACCGATCGATGATGACGAGCGGACCCTGCAGCTGGATCTCGGCGAGGAAGAGCAGGAAAACTTCCTGAGCGCACTGCGCCAAGCCTGGGACTACACCCGCCGCGTGGCGCCGGTGGAGCTGGAGAAACTCGCAGTCACGCTGGAGGGCCGCACCATCCTCATACCGTATACGAAGGTCATCTTCGTGGAGGCGGTGGAGGACTACACCTACGTGCATACTTCCCAGGAAAAATACCTGACCTCGTACCGTCTGAAGAACCTGGAGGAACGGCTCAAGCCGCACCGGTTCTTCCGCGTGCATCGGAAATACCTGGTGAATCTGGACATGGTCACGGAGATAGCCTCCCTGCCCGGGTCCAACTTCATGTTGCGTACGGCGGGCAAGACTCGCATCGAGCTGCCCATAAGCCGCCGAAGGATAAACGACCTCAAGCAGATGCTCGGACTCTGATATACCCTGCGCGTCCGCCACGGCCATTCACCGCTCACCCCCGGGATAGAGCCTTTGGCCGAGGGATGCTTTGGGCTGGACCGCCGCCACGGTACGAGAGAAGAGCCGGCGTATGTCCGCTGCCCACCGCCTCGGGCAGGAACCAGCTCCCAGCGGTCCGACGAGGAGAATACAATGCCACACTCCGACGATACATCCGGCGTACCCATACGCCACGAACCACACGCCGCCGGCACGGACGCCCAGGGCGCGATCGACGCTCTGCTCCACGAGGAGCGGGTCTTTCGCCCCCTGCCGGAAACCCTCTCCCGTGCGAACATAACGCAGCACCAGCTCTCCGAGGCCCGCGAACGCGCTGAGGACGACTACCTCGGCTACTGGGAGGAGGCGGCCGAAGAACTCGAATGGTTCGCCAAGTGGGACACGGTCCTGGACGATTCCCAAGCCCCCTTCTACCGCTGGTTTCCCGGCGCCAAGTGCAACATCGTGCACAACGCGCTGGACCGTCACATCGAAACCGCGAACAAGAACAAGCTCGCGCTGATCTGGGAGGGAGAGCCTGGGGACTCCAGGACGTTCACCTACTATGAGCTCTACAGGCAGGTGAACAAGTTCGCCAACGCGCTCAAATCGCTGTCTATTCAGCGCGGAGACCGGGTGGTGATCTACATGCCGCCCCTGCCCGAGACCCTCATCGCCATGCTCGCCGTGGCCAAGATAGGGGCGGCCCATTCACTGGTCTTCGCCGGCTTTTCGGCCAAGGCCCTGCGCGACCGCATCAACGACGCCCAGGCCAAATGCGTAATCACCGCCGACGGCTTTTACCGTAACGGCCGGGTGGTGCACCTCAAGTCCACGGTGGACGAGGCCCTGGCCGGAGTCTGCGAGACCTGCGCCGAAACCATGGTGGTGGTCCACCGCGCCAACGTGGAAACCGACATGATGGAGGGCCGCGACTACTGGTACGAGGAACTCGTGCGCCAGGCCCGGCCCTATGCCGAAACCGAGGTCATGGACGCCTCGGACCCGCTCTTTCTGCTCCACACCTCCGGAGCAACCGGCAAGCCCAAAGGCATAGTCCACGCCCACGGCGGATACATGGTGGGCGTGTACCGCACCTTTGCCTGGGTGTTCGACATCAAACCGACGGACCTCTTCTGGAGCACGGCCGATCCGGGCTGGATAACCGGCCACAGCTACGGCGTGTACGGCCCCCTGCTCAACGGCGCCACCACCATCCTCTACGAGGGCCACCCTCTCTATCCCCAGGCGGACCGCGTGTGGTCCACGGTGGAACGCTACGGCGTGACGATTCTCTACACCGTGCCCACGCTCATACGCATGCTCATGCGCTTTGGCGAGGAATACCCGCGCAAGCGCGACCTCTCCACCCTGCGCCTGCTGGGTTCGGTGGGCGAACCCATCAACCCCGAGGCCTGGGTCTGGTTCCACAAGGTCATTGGCAAGGGGGACTGCCCGTTGCTGGACACCTGGTGGCAGACCGAAACGGGCATGTTCATGATAACGCCGCTGCCCGTCTCGCTGCTCAAGCCGGGCTCGGTGACCAAGCCCCTGCCCGGCGTGGAGGTGGACGTGTACGACGAGGAGGGCAACTCCGTGCCCCCGGGCAAGGGCGGCCTGCTCGTCGTCACCAAGCCCTGGCCGGCCATGATGACCGAGGTGTACAACGATCCGGAACGCTACAAGGAAGCGTACTGGTCCAAGTTTCCGGGCGTGTACCTGGCCGGCGACGTGGCGCGGCGGGACGAGGACGGCTACATCTGGATCCAGGGCCGGGCCGACGACGTGCTGGTCATCGCCGGCCACCGCATCGGCACGGCGGAGCTGGAAAGCGCCCTGGCCTCGCACAAGGCCGTGGCCGAGGCCGCGGTCATCGGCATTCCGGACGCGATCAAGGGCGAGGTGGCCAAGGCCTTCGTGCTGCTCAATCCGGACTGGGAGCCGTCCCACCAGCTCACCAAGGAACTCAAGGAGCACATCCGCCGCGAGCTCGGCCCGGTGGCCGTGGTCAAGACCATCGCCTACCCGGAAAGCCTGCCCAAGACGCGCTCGGGCAAGATCGTGCGCCGCATCCTCAAGGCCCAGGAGCTGGGCGAGGACGTGGGCGACACGAGCACGCTGGAGGAGTAGATTCGGCCGGCCCGAAATCCGTCCACATAACTGGACGGCGCCAGTCCTAGTTTTCGGACATCAGAAGCTGGACCGGCCCACGAAGAAAACATAGCCGTACCAGCCGCCGTATTCCCGGTATATCTCAATTTCCCGGCGTTCCATGGCCGCCACGGACTGGGCTATCTCCTCGCCCGCATGCTTCTTTTCGAAGGCTGCGAGGTTCTCCAGCAGCGGCGTGTAGTAGCTTTCCCACCAGTCTTCGGACGGCAGGGTGAAGGACCCGAGCACGTCATAGCCCGCGGCCTCCATGGCCAGGCGATTGGCCTGCGCGCTGCGCATGGCCGGGTAGTGTTCTTTCCAGAATTCCCGGGCCGCTTCCGGCGCGGATTCCTCGTCACCCAGCCAGCACAGCTCCGATACCGCCAGAACGCCGCCCGGCGCGAGGTAGCGTCTCCACGACCCGAGACCAGCGTCGAACCCAATATTGTAGATCGCCCCTTCGGACCAGACAAGGTCGTACGCGCCCGGGGCTACGGAATCCGGCAGCGCGGCCATGTCCCCGAGCACCGGCTCGATCCGCTCGAAAAGCCCGGACGACGCGGCGCGCATGGCGAGTTCGCCCAGGAATGGGCCGAGATTGTCCACGCAGGTCACCACGCCGCCGGTCATGCGCGCCAGGTCCAGGCTCTGCGCTCCGGGACCGCAGCCCAGATCCAGAATCATCGGGCAGGCGGGCAGCGCGCCGGCCTGCTCCAGGGCGCGGCGGGTGGACGCGCCGCTTCCCGGCGCCTGCCGCGGCAGGCCCTTGTGCAGTTCCAGAAAAAGATCGAACGTGCGCTGGTCCATGGGTAGATCCTTCTTGTTGTTTCGAGGGCTTTGCCTCGATCTCCCATCAGGAAGCACTATTCCCCGAACGCCGAAACGAGCCACGGGTGCAAAGGCCCGTGCAGGCGCGCGAGGACGGCGTCCCACCATCTGCACGACAAGCTTCTACAGCTCCTTCATACGCGGCCGCTCGGCCGTGGGATCGAAGGCTTCGAGGGTGTAGAGGCGGATTTTCGTGGAGCGGGGAAACTCTTTTTTGAGCAGGGTCTTGAGGAGCTTCTTCAGCTTCTTGGCGGAGACGTCCCGGTACACCGCCTGTTCGTAGCCGTCCTGCATCGCCGTAAAGCTGTCGTCGCCTGTCTTGTGCAGCACCACGGAACGGTTTCGCTTGTAGGTGCGCATGTCCAGGGCGTCGCCCACCGGGAGCTTGACGAGCCGC
>JBMCLC010000154.1:0-5003 GCA_048614715.1 Oceanidesulfovibrio sp. | reverse complement strand
TTGTGCAAATTCCGGCGGCTGCTTTTTCGAGGTGCGCCATGTGGGGCCCCTCCGGAGCCACGAAGGTGACGCGCCACCCATTTGCGGCGAGCTGACGCGCCAGGGGAATACGGAAGAGCCACAGGTTGAGCGCGATATGGCTGACCAGGCAGATGCGCCGCGGCTTGGGAATCATGCGGAAGTCCTTTCTGCGCGCCAGGCTTGAAACATGCACACGGCCCAGATGCGCATGGCCGATGCATTGAAGCCGGAACGGTCCTGACCGGCCAGGAGTCTGCGCCATTCGCGGTGGATGGCCTGGGCGTCCAGCAGGCCGTGGGCTCCGAGGCGTTCGGGTGCGAGCAACTCCTCGGCCCAGGGCCGCAAGGGTCCGCGGAGCCAGTCCGTGAGCGGGACGCCGAAGCCCTGCTTGGGCTGGTCCACGAGATCGGCCGGAAGATGGCGCGCCAGCAGCCGCCGCAGCACGGTCTTGCCCCGTCCGCGGTGCATGCGCAGCGACCGGGGCAACCGCCAGGCGAGCTCCACCACGCGGTGGTCCAGCAGGGGCACGCGAACCTCCAGCGCCACGGCCATGGTCGCGCGTTCCACCTTGGCCAGGATGTCGTCCGGCAGGTAGCCGAGCTGGTCGGCGGCCTGCATCCAGTCTCCGAAATCCATGGCCGCGGCTGCACCGGGAAAGGAATCGAGCCCGGCGGCCATGCGTCTGTCCGGCCACGGAAGGTCGGCGGTTTGTTCGGCAAGGGGCGGTTCAGGCCAGAGGGCGGCCAGGGTCCGGTAAAACGCCTCGCGGTCCGGAGCGGCGAGGCCGCGGCGCACCTTGGCCACTTTTTGCCGGAAAAGCACCTGCCGTCTTTCAGGCGGAAGCAGGGGAGCGAGGCGGTTGTAGACGCCGTCCAGGGCGGCTTCCCCGCCCGCGGCGAGCAGTCCGGCGAGAAGGCGGCGCAGCGCAAACGGCACGGCGTCCATGCGGCGCCAAATGGCCGGACCGAGTACGTGGCGGTTGTAGCCGCCGAAGAGTTCGTCACCGCCGTCGCCGGAAAGGCAGACCGTGACGTGCTGCCTGGCGAGCCGGCTGACCAGATGGGTGGGGATTTGTGATGAGTCGGCAAAGGGCTCGTCGTAGAGGCTGCTTATGTCCCGCGCCAGGGCCAGGGCGTCGGCCTCGGACACGGGCAGGTTGGTGTGATCCGCGCCCAGGTGCGCAGCCACGGCCGCAGCTTTGGCGGATTCGTCGTGTTCCGGATGGGGCGACCCCAGGGTGAAGGTGCGCACGGGCCGGTCGCAGGCCTGTTGCATGAGCGCGACCACCAGGGAGGAATCCGTGCCGCCGGAAAAGAACGCGCCCAGGGGCACGTCGGCCAGAAGCCGGTCGGCCACCGCGCGCTGGAGCATGGTGTCGATTTGCTCCACGGCCTCGTCCTCGTCGTCAAAGGGCGTGGCCAGACCGGAGACGGCGACCCGGGCGACGGAGTAGTACTGGCGGGGCTCGGGCTGGGTTCCCGCGTGGATGTCCTCTGGCCGGACAGTGAGCAGACAACCAGGAGGCAGCTTGGCGAATCCCGAGTAGATGGTCGACGGCGCCGGCACGCATCCCCAGGAGAAGAACGAGGCCAGGGCCGCGAGGTCCAGGGCGTCCGGACCCGGAAATAGCGGGTGCGCCTCCAGGGCGGTGAGTTCGGAGGCGAAGAGCAGCGCGCGTGTTTCGGCATTATGGCCAACCATTCCGAACACCAGGGGTTTGACGCCCATGCGGTCGCGCGCCAGGCAAAGGGTGCGAGCCGAGCCGTTCCAGTAGGCGAAGGCGAACATGCCCACGCAGCGGTGCAGTGTTGTTTCCACGCCCCAGCAGGCGCAGGCCGCGAGCAGGCTTTCCGTATCGCATCCGGAGCGCCAGCCGCGCACGCAGCCATCGGATTCGAGGGCGTTTCTGAGCTCCTGGTGGTTGTATATCTCGCCGTTGAAGACGATCCAGGAGGTTTCGGGGTGGTGCGGGCCAGTGGAGGAGGAGGGATCATACGCCGCGGCGCTGCCCGCGTGGAAGGCCATGGGCTGCGCGCCGGCGGGCGTGGTGTCCAGGATGGCCAGACGGTTGTGCGCGAGGCCCAGGCCGGTCTCCGGAACGTACAGCTCGCCGCGGCCGTCCGGTCCGCGGTGTGTGGTGGCGCGCGCCATGTGACCGAGGATGCGGCGAAAGGGCAGCGGGTCCGCGCCGGGCGTGGGCTGTCCGAGGAAACCTGTGAATCCGCACATGTCGGGAACGATACACTGCTACAGGCGGCGGCGCAAAAGAAAGCGCCCTCTGAGCATGGGCAGAGAGGGCGCCGGGGAATCCGGGTGTGGGCTAGCGGGGCCCGTGTGGCGCTAGTTGAGTATGTAGCGCATGGGGTTGACCGGGGTTCCGTTCAGCCGCACCTCGTAGTGGAGGTGGGGGCCTGTGGAGCGGCCGGTGTTGCCAAGGGTGGCGATCTGCTGGCCGCGCTCCACGGTCTGGCCGACCTCGACGTCGAAGGAGTGGAGGTGGGCGTAGCGGGTGACGAGGCCGTTGCCGTGTTTGATGACCATGGTCTTGCCGTACCCGCCTTCCACGCCGGTGAAGGAGACCACGCCCTTGGCGGGCGAGTATACCGGGGTGCCGACCTCGTTGGACACGTCGAGCCCCTGGTGGAAGTCGCTGCGGCCGGTGAAGGGCGAGATGCGCGGACCGAAGGGGGAGGTGACCCAGCCTTCGCACGGCCAGATGGAGGGCGTGGCCGCGAGGAGTTCGAGGTTGCCTTTGAAGGCGTGCAGCAGCTCCTGCTGGCGGACTTCCTCGAGCTGGACGTCGGTGTTCAGCTGATGGATGAAGTTGTGCATCTTCCGCGCGAGCAGTTCCTGGCGGTAGACGGGCAGGTAGCTGTCTGAGAATTCCTGGTTCTTGGAGCCGCCCACGGAGGTGTCCGTGTCGATGTGGTCGTCCAGGTTGATCATGACGCGGAGCTTGGAGTCGAAGTCCCGGATGCGGGTGAGGTCGCTCTCCAGCGTCTTGATCTTGTTAGCCAGGGTGAGCAGCTGGTTGTTCTGCTCGGAAATGGTCTTCTCGGAGGCGTCGAGATTGGTCTTCAGGTTGTGGTATGTGTTGAAATACCTGAAGAAATGGAAGTTGGCCGCGATAAGGACCGCGAAAATGCCAAAGAGGGCGAAAAAGAGCCAGCCCCGCAGGCGCAATGTTTTGCAGGCGCCTTCATTATCCTTGAAAACTACAATGTGATATTTTCTGAGGAGCATGGGGTGTTGCGTGTCTCCGGTTGGCGCGTGCCAAGCTGAAAAATGGTGCGACTTGCTTCAACCTAGGCCGGATTGAGGCAGCAGAAAGATACCCAGCAATGGCTAGCTACTAATCCATATCAATGGTATGGTCAAGAGCTGCCCTGCGTATGGCGTTCAGAACATTATTCTTTTTTCTGGCATCTTTGCCGCATTCATTCAAGAACCATTGCCACGTCCGGGTACGGTTGCTCGTGCTCGCGGATGGGCATGGATTCTCATCCACCGGCAATCGCCACGCCCGCGCCGCCCGCTTGATCACGTCCTTCTCCAGCCAGAGCAGCGGGCGGATGACCATGAGACGACCCTCGAAGAACGGCTCGCACGGGGAAAGCGTTTCCACCCGGCCCGCCTGGAACATGTTCATGAAAAAAGTGGATACGAGATCATCCGCGTTGTGGCCGAAGGCGAGGTGGGACAGCCCGTAGTCCCGGCAGAGCTCGAAAAGACGCGCGCGACGGCGCTTGCTGCACAGAAAGCACGCCGAGTTTTTCTCGTTCCTGTCCGAGTGCGCCTCCAGGCCGTGGTCCGTGAGTTCGGCGTGCACGGCCACGCCCCTGCTCTGGGCAAAGCGCGCCACATGGCGATGGGATGCGGAGTCGAATCCCGGATTGATGTTCAGGGCCATGATTTCGAAGGGAAACGGCAGGATGCGCTGACGGTGCAGCAGAACTTCCAAAAGGGTGAGACTGTCCACCCCGCCGGACACGGCCACGCCAATGCGGGCGCCCGGATGGACCATGGACAATTGCTGCATGAGCTTGCCCGCCGAGGCGATGCAGTTCTTCTGCGCGAAGTTGAGCTTGGTTCGGGACATGCGACGCGATGCGGTACTCTGTACGGGTGCGGATTGGAGAGACGGCCGGGGCCGCCTTGACTGGCGCATGGGACGCGGGTATGGTTCCGGCCGCCAACAATTGCGGGCCGAGGCGCACGACGCGCACGTGCGATGCACGGCGGCGCCGCAATCTGGCCGGACCAAGATGTAGGCGTTTTTTTCTCCATGGGCAAGGGTACGGCAGGCCCCCAGGCGCAGCCCAGGGCCGGAACGTCCGCCCCGGATTTCCGGCGAAGCGATCATCACAAACTACAGCGACCCGATCGGCAGGGCAGGGAACGGGCATGCTCGAAGTCCTCAATCTATCTCACAGATATGGCTCAACGCGCGTCCTGCACGACGTGAGCTTCACCGTGGCCGAGGGTGAAATACTGGGACTGCTCGGCCCGAACGGCGCCGGCAAGTCTACGACCATGCGCATACTCACGGGCTACCTGCGTCCTAGCGCCGGCCGCGTCGTGTTCGGCGGCCGCGACATCCAGAAGGAGCCCCAGGCCCTGCGCTCGCGGCTGGGCTACATGCCGGAAAACGTGCCGCTCTACCCCGAGCTCACCGTGGAGGAACACCTGGTATGGGTCGCCAGGCTGAAAGGAGCGAAGGACGCGAAACGCGAAACAGCGGCCGTGCTCGACCGCTGCGGGCTTTCCGGGGCGCGCTCCAAGCTGGTGCGCCAACTCTCCAAGGGCTATCGCCAGCGCGTGGGACTGGCGCAGGCCATTCTGGGTCCCACCCGGCTGCTCATCCTGGACGAACCCACCGCCGGTCTCGATCCGCAGCAGATCCGCGATATCCGCGAACTCATCCGCGAGCTGGGACGCGAGAAGACCATCCTGTTGTCCACGCACATCCTGCCCGAGGTGGA
>JBMCLC010000153.1:0-5020 GCA_048614715.1 Oceanidesulfovibrio sp. | reverse complement strand
TCATGATCTCGCCGCCCATGGGCGGTTTGCCGGGCAGCCGGCCCAGGGCGCAGTGGCGGATGAACGGCCGCAGCCGAATGAGCGCGTTGTGCCCCCAGTACGGGGCATCGCCCAGGAGCCAGTAGTGCAGTCCGGCGGTAAAAACCGGGCCGTACAGCCGGGCGGCAAACTGCTGAACGCGTCCGATGAAGGTGTGCTGGCCTGTGCCGGCCGGGAGGCTCTGGAGGATGCCCACGGTTCGCTTGCGCTCCATGAGTTCTACCATGCGGTTCAGCGTCTCGCCGCTCATCACGCTGTCGGCGTCCAGCACGGCCATGTACTCGTAGTGAGCGCCCCAGCGCCGGCAGAAATCGGCCACGTTGCCGCTTTTCCGCTTTATGTTGCTGCGCCGGCGGCGGTAGAAAATCCGGTTTTCGGCGTCCAGTCGGCGCACCAGCAGCGCCCAGGCCGCTTCCTCCTCCACCCATACGTCGGGGTTCTGCGAATCGCTCAGAATGTATACGTCGTATTCGGACAGCCGTCCGGCGCGGTCCAGGGATGTGTAGACGGCCTCGATGCCGGCGCAGACCAGGTTCATGTCCTCGTTGCAGACCGGGAATACGACGGCCGTGCGCACTCTCGGGCGCGGTTCCTTGTCCGTGGGGCGGGGCCTGGTGATGGTGAAGCGGTCGGTAACGCGCAGCAGAACCCCGATGCCGGCGATCGCGGTCCAGAAACCCAGGGAAATCCAGGCGAAAAGGATGGCGAAAACGCCCACGAGCACCATCTCCAACGGCGTGCTGCCCTGGTGGGGGAGCACCGTGGCCATGCGCCAGGAAGCCACGGCCGTGAGGCTGGTTATAAGCAGGGTGAGCGCGATGCGGCGTCTTCTGGAAGCGCGGACCCAGGGCTGGTCCATCCGTTTTTTGGGCAGGCGCGCACGCCAGGAGCCGGTGTTCCAACGCTCCGGCGCCATGGAAACCCTGTCGATCTCGGGCATGGCGCAGGGACAGGATTCAGCGGCGGGCCCCACGCCGTCGGAAAGCACCTGCCGCATGACAGCGGCGCCGGGATCGTCCACGTCCTGCGGCAGTCCGCGGACCGCCGCGAGGACCCGCTCCAGCCGTTCCGTCTCGGCCATGGGCAGCCGTCGCAGGTAGGCGAGCAGACGCGAGCCTGCTGTCTCGTGCTCCGAGGCTGCCGCTCCGGTCCGGGTTTCGGCCATGGAGGCGTCACTCCTGGAGTGCAGGTTTGAAGACATAGCTCCAGGTCTCGCTCAGCACGTCGTTTTTATGGCGCAGGAAGGCGCGCAGCTCCACGGGGCCCTCCTTGTCCGGCAGCATGCGCTCCAGCGCGCTCTTGCCGGCGAAGCGCACCTTGAAGGCAAGCCTCCACCCCTTGCTCACGGGATTGTGGTACACCTGTTGCTCCAACAGTGCCGCGCCCTCATCCACATCCACCTGAGCTGTCACGTTGGCGTCGGCATCGAGCTTGGCCAACTGCTCGCCCTCGAAATCCACCACGAACTGGTACACGTCGCCCTCGGGCTGGGCGTTCTCGCCGTTGTTGCGAACGCGTCCTATCCGGGTCGCGGCCACGTAAGCGCCGGGGGAGAGGTTTTCCGGATCGCCCTGCCAGTGCATGCGGTATTCTATGGCCAGCGGTTCGCCTTCCGGCGGCAGGTTCTTGGGAGCCCAGTAGGCCACGATGTTGTCGTGTATTTCCTGTTCCGATGGAATCTGCACAAGCTCCATGCGGCCCTCGCCCCATGCGCCGATGGGCTCGATCCACAGGTTGGGCCGCTGTTCGTAGCGGGCTTCCAGATCTTCGTAATGGCGGAAGTCCCTGTCGCGCTGGAGCAGCCCGAATCCCTGCACGTCCGGGGCCTCGAAGCTGGAAAGCTGCAGCACGCGGAGGTTCTGCAACGGTCGCCAGAGCCATTCCCCGTTGGCCAGATGCACGAGCAGGCCGTCGGAATCGTGGACCTCGGGTCGCCAGTCCATGCGATTGCTGGGCAGGCTGTTCTCGCCGTAGAAGAACATGCTGGTCAGCGGTGCGAAACCAAGTTTTTCCACTGGCTTGCGCAGAAAAATCCGGGCGGCAACATCGACCCGCGTGGATTTGCCGGGCCAGACCCGGAAGGCGTAGGCCCCGGTGAGTCTCTGGCTGTCCAGCAGGGCGTATATGATGATATCCTGGTCCTTACGGCCCGGCTTGAGAATCCAGAACTTGCGGAACCAGGGAAACTCCTCGCCCTTGGGCACAGCGGTGTTCACGGCCAGACCGCGGGCCGAGAGGCCGTATTGCTGGCCCTTGCCCACGGCCCGGAAATAGCTCGCCCCGAGGAACACAAGAAATTCGTCGTAATATTTGCGAGTGTTGATGGGACTGTGGATGCGGAAGCCCGCCGCGCCCACCTCCGTAGGCAGGTTCTGGGCCAGGGTGCGGTTGCCGCCGTAGTTGAACATGTCCTTGGTAGCGTTCAGCTCCTGGACCTCGCCGTTATCCACGATATGGATGTCGACGGTGGTATTGTAGAGGAATCCGGGATGGAAGAGCTGTATCTCAAAGGGCAGCTTATCGGATCGCCAGATGGATGCCTCGGACTTGAAGCGGATGTCCCGCCAGGAGTCGTACGTCAGCGGCTCGAACTGTTCGGGCAGGGGCTCTGGCTCCGTGTACGGAGCCAGACTCAGCGCCTGGGCGAGGTCGATGACGGTGTTGTAGGAGAACTCCGCGGCGGCGGCCGTGGCACGAGGCGACACGTGGAGAACGGCGGTCATGCATATCAATGTCCCGACTATGAAGGATCCGAGGGCCAGGCTTCTTTGTTTCATTCGATTACTCACGGAACACTATGGTTGATGCTACACGAAACCACGGCGGTATATGTTTATGATGAAGGACGACCCCATTTTCCTGATATGCCCGGGGTGGAAGTTCAATGTGTGGATCTTGCGCCGGAGGAGTTTTTCGGAGTGATGGGCTCTCGGCACGGGCCGCCACCCCCGATCGGTTGGACCCGTTTATGGCGCGTCAGTAGTATACAACGCAACTGCGATATGGGTATCCCGTTGTCCGACCGCCCGATTTATCTGGGGGCAGACACTCTGGGGGCCGGCCTAGTGGCGGCGTAGCGCGCGAGATCGTCATATATGCGTTGCGTCTCCTCCACGGTGAGGTCCTCGGCCACGAGGAGGAAGGGATAGTCCTCGCGGAACTTGGATGCCCAGGGCTTGTTGCACAATTCTTCCCACGCGCCCCACTCGCCGTAGGTGATCACCCCGCCGCGGGTCATGAGGCTGATGTGGAACGTGTCGCACTCGAAGGGGTCGCCCTCCACCATGGGAGAGTCGTCGTAAGGTCTGCGGGCCTGGATGGAAACCGTGAACCAGGGCTCGAGCGCAATGTCGGCGTAGCACATCTTGGTGGGCTCGTCGGAGTATAGAACGGATAGATGTGAGCGGAAATCATCAGCCATGTGCTTCTCCTTCTCGGGTCTTGATCGGCCGGGATGAGTAACCGATTTCATGGGGAGTGACAACGAGTTATGCAGAACCTGTATAAAGTGTCAGAGTTGGCGCGTGGAGTGCCCCCCCGGGCGACCGTTCGTTCATAGAAAAGAGCCGGCCTCCAGAACAGGAGACCGGCTCGTTGTCATCATATTCAGGTGCGGCGTGTCTTATTTGGGATGGCAGGCGGAGCCTATGCAGCCGGTAAGCTGCTTCTTGAGCTCGACGTCGTCGCCGGCGGTCTCGATGTGGCAGGACACGCAGGTAGGCTTCGAGCCGGCCTTGCGATCGTGCACAACCTTGTACCAGGAGTGTTCGGCCTTCTTGTCGGCGGCGTCGTGACAGCCGTCGGCAACACAGCTGGCGTACTGCTGTTCGCCTTCCACATGGTGGCAGACGGTGCATTCCACGGAGGTGTGGGTGCTGTGGTTGAAGGTGGTGGTGTAGCCTTTGGGGTCATCGGTGTGGTCGAGGACCAGACCATCTGCCGGAGCATCCTCAGCATAGATGGACGGGAGGGCAAAAGCCAGAACCAGGGCGGCCGCCGTGAGGCAGGCCAAGAGGGATTTCTTCATGCCGCATTCTCCTTGGCAATCACTGAATGAGGTTGCACGAGCTCGGATACGAACCTGTCCAAAAACCGAGGCGCTCCTTGAAGGGCAGCGCCGCCAGAGTCTTACTCTGCACATTGCATAAAGTTGTTAATAGCATGGAAGTACGCACGAATGTCAAGGAAAAGACTGGTGCTCGTACGCAGGAACGGAGAGGGTCGCGCGGGTGTACCTGTTCTCTTCGCTCGTTATGCTCAGGCGGCCCTCATGCTCCTCTGCTATGGAGTGGCTTATGGAAAGGCCCAGGCCGCTCCCTTCGTGGTCCCGTTTTGTGGTGAAGAAAGGAGTGAGAATTCGGTCCATGATCGATGCCGGAATGCCGTGACCGTTGTCGATAACGTGGATATCCACGAATCGCCGGCCGTCCCGCGTGTTCTCCCGAGCCTCGACGCGAATCCTGCGTTCTGGGGAAAGGGCGCCATGCGTCACGGCGTGCAGCGCGTTGTTCAAAAGGTTGAGCAGGACCTGGCGCATTTCGTGGGCGCGGGCTCTGATGCGCGGCACGGAATCGTCCACCCGCACCTCCAGCGTAACGCCCTCGCGCGACATCCGGCCTTCGAGAAGCTGCAGGGCGTCGGATACGATCTCCGTGACGTTCACGGGCTCGAAATCATCGGTTCTTGTGCGGGCGAAGGCGAGCAGCTTGGAGACGATCCGGCTCACCCGCTCGCCTTCGCGGATGATCTTGGCGGAGAGCTCCCGCGCGACCTCGGGATCGTCCTCCTCGTGGATTATCTCGGCGTAGTTCACGATGCCGTTCAGGGGATTGTTGATCTCGTGCGCGACTCCGGCGGCGAGTTCTCCCAGGGCGGCAAGCTGGCCAGCCCGAATCGTTTCCGCCTCCAGGCGTTTTTTTTCGCTCACGTCGGTGCGGATGGCGCACTCCGCGAAAGGCTGCCTCTCGTCGTCCAGCAGCGG
>JBMCLC010000152.1:0-5075 GCA_048614715.1 Oceanidesulfovibrio sp. | reverse complement strand
TTTGGCCCACGACCGGGGCATGGGTCGCATTTACTCCGGGCTTGCCAGGCTCGAAGGCGTGGTCCCGCGCATCGCTGTGATCCTCGGCCCCACCGGGGCATCCCGATCTTTCCCGGCCGCCTTGTGCGATGCGACCGTGATGCTGGAGAGCGCAGCCCTGTGCCTGGGGCGGCCCGATGCCGTCAAGCGAATGGTCGGGCAGCCTTCGACGTTCGCCAAGCTGGGAGGGCCCCTGGTGCAGGCCGACGTCTCAGGAACCGTGCACACGGTGGTAAAATCCGAACACGGAGCCTTGGCTTGGGCGCGAGAGTGGCTGAGCCACTTGCCAACCCTCGCCGGGGAGACACCACCTGCGTATCCGTCCCGCCATCCACGCGGGAATATCGCCGCAGTCGGCGACATTTTCGAGCGCGACCTGAACGCCGCCGTGGACATGCACGATCTGATCGACGCCCTGGTCGACGGCGGGTCCTGGCTGGAGATGGGCGAACGCCATGCGGCCGAGTGTCTGACCGGTCTCGCGCGCATCGATGGCTGCTCGGCAGGTATTGTCGCCAACAATGCCGTTGTCCGTGGCGGTATCCTGTATCCCGAGACCTGCCGCAAGATGACTCGGTTCATCCGCTTCTGCGGGAGATTCTCGTTGCCTCTGATCTTTTTGGCGGACACGCCTGGATTCATGGTGGGTGAGGATGTCGAGCGTGGGGGCATCGTGCAAGCCGCATCGGACTTGTACACGGCCATCGCCCTTAGCCCATCGGCTCGAGCCTGCATCGTGGTTCGCAAAGCGTATTCAGCCGGGCTTTACGCCATGGCCGGCCCGGGATTCGATTCGACATTCTGGGTCACGCCCAAGGCCTCCGTGTCCATTTTCGGACCGGAAGCCCTGCGCCGATTCCGGACAGGGCAGATGGAAACCGGCGCATATTGCGGCGAGGATGCCATGGACGAGATGCTCCAGGCAGCGATGGAACCCTCGATACTCGCAAATAAAAAGATGGTGGACGGTATTCTGCAATGGACCGAACTCAGGGAACGGCTTGCAGGATTTGTTCGTCATGCAACTTTTGCGAAACACTAATCAACACGGCAGGACAGAATTTCATGGACAATACGCGTATCGAAGAAATCATTGCCATCGCTGAAAAATACGACCTGGACGCACTGGAAGTCGAGGATGAAACAGGTGCTGTCCGGGTGGTTCGTCGCAGTGCAGGCAGTGCCCCTGCGCAAGCCGTGCGGGAACACTCGGAAAAGCCCGATCCATACGCATCGGGTGCACCTAACAAACGAAGCTCGCTGCCCGAAGGCGTTGAAGCGATTCCGAGCCCCATGGTTGGCATTTTTTCCACCATTCCTCCGGGAGAGGACTGCGCTCCCGTCCAACAGGGAGACTGCGTGACTACCGGACAGGCGCTCGGTTATGTCGAAGCCATGAAGATGTCGACCGAGGTCTCTACACCGCTCGCCGGCACGCTTGTGGAAATTCTGGCTGCGGACGGTCAGGCCGTGCAGTTCGGCGATCCACTCTTCCTCATCAAGCCCTCGATTGCCGAGAAATGACACGCATGTTCCGGCGTGTTCTCATCGCCAACCGCGGGGAAACAGCCCTGCGCATCATACGAACACTGCGCGAGCGTGGTGTGGTCTCGGTTCTTGCCCATTCCGACGTGGACAGCGATTCCCTCCCCGCTCGGCAAGCGGACGAACGCGTCTGCATCGGTCCTGCTCCGCCGCAGAAAAGCTATCTGAACGCCACGGCGCTGGTTTCCGCAGCCCTGACCTTCCGTTGCGAAGCTCTGCACCCCGGGTGGGGGTTTCTTTCGGAGTCTCCGGCGTTGGCCAAGCTGTGCGAAGAAAACGGCATCACCTTCATCGGTCCACGCTCCACGACCATGGCGCATCTGGGTGACAAAATCGCGGCCCGCATTTCCGCTCGCAAAGCGGACGTTCCCGTGATTCCCGGCAGCCACAGCGCGGTGGCGAACGCGACCGAGGCTCGTTCCGTGGCTCGGGATATCGGCTACCCCCTTCTGCTCAAGGCCGCTTCGGGTGGAGGCGGCCGGGGCATCCGTCTCGTGGAGTCGGACGACGGCATTGCACATGCCTTTGCCGAGGCCTCTGCAGAAGCGGTCGCCGCCTTCGGCGACTCACGGCTCTATGTGGAAGCGCTGCTGTCTGGTATGCGTCATGTGGAGGTGCAGGTTGCTGGCGATGGCCATGGCGGTGCCGTGCATCTGTACGAGCGGGACTGCTCTCTGCAGCGCCGCCGCCAGAAACTCATGGAGGAAGCGCCGGCCGTGCTTGTCCCGGAAGGAACCCGCCAGGCCATCCGCGAAGCTGCCGTGCGGTTGACGGGGTCCCTTGAATACGCCGGCGTCGGGACCATCGAGTTTCTCGTCCGCGGCGACGATTTCCATTTCATGGAGATGAACGCCCGACTGCAGGTGGAACACACGGTGACCGAGTTGATCACCGGGACCGATCTGGTGGACGCGCAGCTTGTGATAGCGGCTGAAGGCCGGTCGCCCTGGGCGCAAGAAGAAATCATTGCGCGCGGCCATGCCGTGCAATGTCGCATCAATGCGGAGGACCCTGTGCTGGAGACGCCTTCGCCAGGCATTGTCGAAGCCCTGGCGTGGCCTGGTGGTCCGGGCGTGCGCGTGGATACGGCTCTCTACCCCGGCGCCGAGGTCTCTGTGTGGTACGACTCCCTCGTAGCCAAGATCGCAGCGCTGGCTGAAGACCGGGAACGCGCGCGGGCCCGACTGAAGCGCGCGCTCGCGGAAACGGAAATACGGGGAGTGGCGACGAATGTTTCGTCCCAGGCCTCGCGTCTGGACGAGGATGCTTTCGCCAGTGCATCGGTCTAACCATATCGCTCACTCAAAACAACGCCAAGGACTGTCATGAATCTTTGCACGATCTATGCTGAAGCACTCCGGGCAACGCCCGACGCACCGTATCTCGTGGTGGACGACGACGTGCTCTCCTACGCGCAGCTGCACCGGAACGTGTGGGACGACGCGCGCGCTCTGCACCGCCTCGGCGTGCAACAAGGCGATCGCGTGGCGTTTCACATGGACAACCGTTTGGACATCGCCTCGCTGTACTTCGCGTGTTTCCGCATAGGCGCCGTGGCCACACCCATCAGCTGTTTCGATAGCCCGACAGAAGCTGCGTTCTCCATCAACAACTGCGCCGCCCACGTGCTGATCATCGAAGCGGAGCTGGCGCACAAACTACAGAAAATACGCGACAACGCCCCAGAACTTTCCCAGTGCTTCATCGTTGGCGAATGTCAGGAAAATAGCGCCCCCTCCTGGGAAGAGCAGCGGGCCTTGCCAAGCGAGGAGCCGCCGGTGGCGGACGTGGCCGAGGATCATCCCGCCGCCATCCTCTACACCTCAGGCAGCACAGGCAAACCCAAGGGCGTGACCCATACCCACGGCTCCCTGCTGCACAATGCGGAGAACCGCATTGCAGCGTTCGGACATCAGTCCGGAGACAGCTTTCTCATCCTGTCCAAACTGTGCCACGGCGCGGGCCTGAGCAGCCAACTCGTGACCCTGGCCAAATGCGGCGGCTTCACCCTCTGCACGCGGGGGCACTCCGTGGCGGAGACCCACGCGCTCATGAAGCGCTGGAAGCCGACCCTCGTGGGCACGTCGCCATCGTTTTTGCGCGAGATGCTGCATGACCCCACCTTCGATCCAGCGGATTACGCCGCGTTGAAAGCGCTGTACGTAGGCGGGGACAAGGCGCCCCTCGACCTCTACGAGCTGTTGCCCTCCAAGACAGGCCTGGAACTGCGCGAAGCCCTGGGCATGACCGAGTGCGGCGGCTATCTCAATTGCAGGCCGTCCATGCGCCCGAAGCCCGGCTCAGCGGGCATGCCTATCCCGGGGACTGAAATCCGCATTGTGGATGCAGACGGCAACGAAATGCCTCAGGGCAAAGAAGGCGAGCTGGTTCTGCGCACCAAAGCCCTTATGTCCGGCTACTGGAACGAACCCGAAATCACGGCGCGCACTATCCGCAATGGCTGGATGCATACGGGCGATCTGGCCCTTGTTGACGAAGACGGCTACTTCTTCATCACCGGGCGCATCAAGGACACGATCATCCGGGATACTGGGAACATAACGCCGGCCGAGGTGGAAGAAGTCATGATCACCCACCCGGCGGTGGCGCAATGCGGCGTTTTCGGCATTCCTGATGGCGACCGGGGCGAGGCCGTGGTCGCCGCCATCGTCCCCGCGGACCCGAAGACCCCACCGGACACGGCCTCCCTCAACGAGTTCGCACTGTCCAACCTCGCGGAACGCAAGGTGCCGTCCCACTGGCTTCTGCTGGACACGATGCCGGTTACGGACGGGATGGGAAAGATCGACCGCAAAGCTCTCAAGGCTATTGCGCATTGCAACATGAAAAACCTGAAAAGCGCTCCCGCCTGAAAACGGCGTCAACAGTCTAAACCGAGAAACAATGGGGTGCTTTGCCACAGCACTGGCGCACCCGAATTTTTCTCCGTGTCTCGCCTTGCCCCCCACATGGCTGTCGCCCCTGGCTACCAAACGATCTGGGGCGGCGCACTGTGAGGCAGTCCCCCGTTGCGATGTGGTGGGAGAGGGCCTTCCTTCCCTGGCATATCGCCGCTGGCCCAGATGTTGCGCTCGTTGGCAAACACTTCTTCATACTCCCGGTCCAGCACGGCGAATCGCCGGCTCTGCGTGAACTCGTTGACCAGGGATTGCGAGAGAAGGTCGATCGCCGCAGCGGACACGCCCTTGCCGGCGCGGAATGGCATGACCGCCAGTTTGCGCCTGCTGTCCGGAGACAGTCCTGGCGTCTCGTACTTCTCGATGGTCACGTCGAGTGTCACGACGCGCTGGCCGTTTTCCATATCTGAGGAGAGGACCCGGCACTCCTTTATGACACCGGAGGTGCCGATGGCGATCGCGCTCGCCTGGGCCTTACCGAACATCGCGGATGTAGACCCTGCATCGCCGCCTTCGTCCATAGTGACGATGGTGGATTCGCTGCGCACGAGTTCCTGGGAATCGATTGATCCG
>JBMCLC010000151.1:0-5075 GCA_048614715.1 Oceanidesulfovibrio sp. | reverse complement strand
GCTTCATCCACTTCTCGCCGCGCAAGCTGCCGCGGCTCAGGCGTTTCGAGGCGCCGCTCACCATTCGCAGCTGCCGGCTGCGGATTACGCTGGACCGCGAGGAGGTGGAATACCGCCTGGAATTCGGCGAGTCCCTGACATTCTTCCACGACGAGGAGGAGATCGAGCTGAGCAGCGACTCTCCCCGCGCGACCAGGCCACTGGTGAACGGGAAGGATGCCGCGCAGGGATAGGCGCGGAGCATTCGCCTGCACGCGGCTGATCTCCACCATGGTGACCCTTTGCAGAGCCTCTGCCCGAAAAGCCACGGAACCGGCGCCGAAGCCGGGATTGTCCCGAGTCCGCGCTGCCGCTATCGTACGAGTATGGTCTACTGCAACGTGCACACAGGCGACGGCGTCCGGGAGTCCTGACCATGTCGAAGACCGAAAGGACGGACGCCCTCACCTGGCCGGCCATGCGGCTTGCCCATGAGCGAGAGGACCGCCTCGTGTTCGTGCAGCGCCGCGGCGGTTGGGCGGTCGTCCTCGCGTGTCTGGGGTTCTCCTTGGCGCTGGCCTCGCTCATGCTCTTCCAGAGCGGCAGGGACCTGCCGGAATGGCTGGCCGTGCCCGGCATCGGCGCGGCGCTTATCCTGCTTGCCGCCGCCGGCGGAGCGTGGTTCTCCCGGCGCACTCTCGTGATTGCCGCGGATGATCCGGCTGGGGCCGTGCGACTGGAGCACCGGAGCCTGGGCAGCGCCACACAAAGGGTGTACGGCGTGGATAAGGCCCTGGGCGTGGCGCTGGCGGCCAGACCCTCGGGCAAAGCGCACGTGCTGCTCCTTTCGCTGATGGGCGGCGACGGTTCGCGGGAAAGCCCGACGCCGGAAGCGGCCATGGGCGGCGACCTCGTGTTCGTCCTTGGCGCGACGGAGCTGGGCTTTCGCGATGCGGGAAAAGCTGCCGCCGTGGGCTCGCGCGTGGCGGCAATCCTCCACTGCCCACTGCTGGAGCGCGGGGCCGCGGCCTACAACGCAGGGGCCGAGCCTGCGCACGTGGCCGACCTGACGGACACGGCGCAGCGTCCGCCCGGTTTCCGCAATCCGCGCAATCCGCGCAATCCCCGCAATCCGCGCAGTCCACGCAATCCGGGCGACCCGGCCGAATGAAATCAGAAACAAACCCGGCGCACGCCGATTCACGACAAACGACAACACAAGGTCACCTCTCATGCCATCTTTCAATCTGCCCGACGACCACCGGCCGTATACGGACGCCTACTTCCTCCATTCGCGCGCCATCCTGGAAGGCGACGGCTTCGACCCCATGGTCACCTACGAGGTCTTCATCCGCGATCCCGGCAAGGTCCACGGCATAGAGGAGGCCGTGGCGATCATCGACACGTACGCACCGGACCTCGCGGCCAAGGGCGGTTCCGTGCACGCCCTGCCGGAAGGCTCCAGCTACGAGGCCAGCGAGCCGCTCATGCACATCCGCGGCCCGGTGCAGGACCTCATCGAACTGGAAACCATGTACCTGGGCGTGCTCTCGGCGCAGACCACCCGCGCCAACGGAGGCGCAGTGGACCTCCACCAGGTGGCCCGGCAGGCGCGCGCCATCCGCGAGCTCTGCCCGGACAAGCAACTCATCTACTTCGGCGCGCGGCACTGGCGGTACGACGAGGACGCAGCCATCAGCAAGGCCATCCTCGACGAGGGCTGGGACGGCGCCTCCACGGACGTGGGCGCCCGGGCCGGCGGGTTCGAGCAGGGCGTGGGCACCATACCGCACGCCCTGGTTCTGGTGTACGCTCACGTCTACGGCCGTAAGAGCGCCACGCTCAAGGCCACGCAGGCATTCCACAGGCATATGAACCCGGCGCTGCCGCGTATAGCTCTGGTGGACACCTTCAACACGGAAATAGACGACGCCCTGGCCACGGCCCGGGCCCTGGGGGACGACCTCTACGCCATCCGGCTGGACACCCCGGGCGAGCATGCCGGCCAGGGGGCCGATCCCGCGGACAGGGATGAGGACGTGTACAACGGCTACTGGGGCGGCACGGGCGTGACCGTGAGCCTGAACAAGGCGGCGCGCGAGTCCCTGGATCAGGCCGGCTACGAACACGTGAAGATCGTGCTGTCCAGCGGGTTCGGCAAGCTCAAAAAGCTGAGCGCCTTTGTGGAGGGCGAACGCCGGCACGGCCGCCTGTTCGAATCCCTGGGGATCGGGAGCGTGTATCCGGCCATGCACGCCACCGCGGACATCGTGCGCGTGGAGGACGTGGACCTGGCCAAGGACGGCCGCGGCTTCCATCCCAACCCTCGCCTGGTCCGCATGATCTGAAAAACAAGAGGCGCCGAAGAACCGAAGACGCAAGGAGACTCGCCATGAGCATGGACCGCAAGGCTCTCGTGATAATCGACATGGTCAATGACTTTGTCCGGCCCAGCGGCGCCCTCGCCGTGCCCGGGGCGGACGGCTGCGTGCCCGCCATAGACAAGCTGCGCACCGCCTTCCACGAAGGCGGCGGTTTAGTCCTCTTTCTGTGCGACGCGCACCACCCCCGGGACCCGGAGTTCGAGAACTGGCCCCCGCACTCCGTGCGCGGCACCCAGGGCGCGCAGGTGGTCACGGAGCTGGCGCCGACCCCGGGGGACATCGTGGTGCCCAAGTGCTGCATAGACACCTACGAGCAGCCGCAGTTCCCGTGGCTGCTCCAATGCGCCGGCGTGGAGGAACTCCTGGTCACCGGCGTGGCCACGGAGCATTGTGTGCTGAAGACGGCCCTGGGCGGGCTGGAGCGCGGCTACCGCATCACCGTGGTTACGGACGGCGTGAAAGGCGTGGAGGCGGAGGAAGGCGACGTGGCCGAGGCGGAGCGGGCCATGCGCGATGCCGGATGCAGGCTCGCGACGGCGGCAGAGGCGCTGGGGGCCGAATAGCGCGGGGGCGCGCGCCTTTCGGGCGCGGTGTTTTCTTTTCCTGAGAGAATCAGCGGCCGTTGACGAGCCGGCGCAGCATTTCGTTGAGCGCGTCGTAGTCTATGGGTTTGGTCATGTATTCGTTCATGCCGGCGGAGAGGATTTTGGTCTTGTCCTCGTCCATGGCGTAGGCGGTGAGCGCGACGATGGGGATGTCCGCGTCGCCGGCCTCTCCCGCGCGGATGCGGCGGGTGGCCTCCATGCCGTCCACGCCGGGCATCTGCACGTCCATGAGCACGGCGTCGAATGGTTCTTCGCTAAGCCTGGCAAGGGCCTCCTGCCCGTTGTTGGCCACGGTCACGGCATGGCCGTACTGCTCCAGGAACATCTTCACGGCTTTCTGGTTAATGGGGTTGTCCTCGGCGAGCAGGACCTTGTAGGCCTGGGGTTTGGGCTTTGGGGCCGCGTCCTTGCCGGAGATCGAGTCATCGGGCGCCACGGCGTCGCGGAACGGGAGGGTCAGCGTCACGCGGCTCCACTCGTTCTGTTTGGACTGGATGGAGACATGGCCGCCCATGAGTTCCACTAGCTTCTTGACGATGGTGAGGCCGAGGCCGGTGCCGGCCATCTGCCTGGCGTAGCTGGAGTCGGACTGGGTGAAGGGCTGGAATATGGACTCCAGCTTGTCGGGCGGTATGCCCGTGCCCGTGTCCGCAATGTGGAACATGACCATGCGGCCGCGGCCCTTGGTGGTGTGCATGGTGCGCACGTTCATGGTCACGGAGCCTTCGTCCGTGTACTTCACGGCGTTGCCCACCAGGTTGAAGAGGACCTGGCGGACCCGCAATTGGTCGCCCACGCACCACTCTGGCAAGGAATTCTCGATGGTGTAATCCAGCTTCAGCCCTTTCTGGTCGGCCAGGGGACGGAAGATGCCCATGAGCTTGTCCACGAGTTCCCGGATGTTGAAGGGCTGGGGGACGATCTCCAGCCGGTTGGCCTCGATGCGAGAGAGGTCCAGGATATCGTTGATGAGCTCCTGGAGGCTGTTGGAGCTGGTCTGGGCCATCTCCACGTATTCGAGCTGGGTCGAGTCGAGTTCGGTATTTTCCAGCAGCTTGAGCATGCCCTGGATGCCGGTCATGGGGGTGCGTATCTCATGGCTCATGTTGGCCAGGAACTCGGTCTTGGCCTGGCTGGCGGATTCGGCCTTGGCCTTGGCCAGGCGCAGCTCGGTCTCCAGCCGGCGTCGTTCCGTCACATCCACGAAAGCGAGCAGATAACGTATGCCGTCGCCGGTCGCATGGCGGATGGTGCGGGCGTCGCAACGGACGATGGTGTTGTCCAGGCCGTCGCTCTGGCGCAGCTCGAACTCCGAAGACACCAGCGACTTCCCCTTGGAGGCGTCGTCCAGGAGGTTGAAGAGCATGTTCTGGTCGTGGGCCGGCACGAGGTGCTGGATGAGGGTGTCGGTGAGTTGTGCGCGGCTGCTTCCTGCCATGGCGGCGAAGGCCAGGTTGCAGTCGTGGATGCGGCCGTTGGCGTCCACGGTGGCGTAGCCGAATGGCGCGAGGTCGTAGAGCAGGACGTACTTGTCCTTGGACACCTCCAGCTCGTCACGCAGGTCGTGGAGGTGCTCGTTCTGGGCCTGCAGCTCGCTCTGGTAGACGCCGAACTCGTAGAGAAGCCGCTCCACGTCCCCTTCGCTGAGGTCCTGCACATCCGGGATGCGGCCTTCGCTGGCGTATTCCCGGGCAAGTTTCCGTAGTTTTTCGCGATCGGCTTCGTTTTGAGGCATGTGGTTCAGTGTCCCGTATCAGGGTCAGATGCATCAGGGTCAGATGCACCCAGTGTCGCTTCCATTAGGAATGCCTCTTAAAATACGTTCCTTGCAAGAAAGAGAGAAAGGGGAGTTTTCGGGTGTTGCGGCTCAGTCTTTTTTCCGCCGGCTGGATATCCGCGATGGAGAGCCAGGATGCGCCGGCCTCGCCTTCCGTGTGGAGAAGGGCACGTACTTGGCGTTGATGAAAAGCCGAGACGTTTGCGAGGGCTCGATCTCCGCCTTCACCTGTCCTTGGCCGTCGTGGCGTCTGTCTGCGTTCCTGTCCATCAATACCAGGACGTTTCGCGTATTGAAAGATGGTCGTGTCATCACGGTGTCGGCCCCAGG
>JBMCLC010000150.1:0-5106 GCA_048614715.1 Oceanidesulfovibrio sp. | reverse complement strand
AGCGCATGCCGTCCATGAAGGAAGCGACCGACTACGTCGTGGAAATCTGCGGCGCCAAGGAAGCATGCCAGTTGCTCGTATCCGGATGCGAGGAGCCGCTTTCCGAAAAGGCCGAGGACCTTTGCGAGCTCAAGCAAGACAAGCTCATAGCTGCGCCGAACCTTGCCGAAAAGGAGTACGAGGCATTGGCCAAAGCGTGCGACAAGAACGGCTTTGTCTGCAAAAGAGATGGCCTGCGCGACCATTTGGCCGGCATAGATATCGGATTCACCATCTGCCAGGGAGCCATAGCCGAAACCGGTTCCCTAGTGCTGGATTCCGATAAGGAGGAAACCCGCCTCTCGACCATGATCGCGGAGATCCACGTCGCCGTGGTCCCGGCGGATTCCGTAGTAAAAGACTCCTACGCCATGGAGGAGAAACTCGCCCAGCTCATTGGCAAGACCCCCTCCTACACGGCATTCATCACCGGCCCGAGCCGCACCGCGGATATCGAGCGCGTCCTCGCCCTCGGTGTCCATGGACCTCTCGAACTGCACGTCCTGCTTCTGGACGAGGTGTAACTATGCAGAATGTTAAAAATCTAGGCGAATACAAGGATCACGTGCGCGAGGCCCTGGACAATGAATTCCAGCGTCAGGCCATCGACAAGTTCGCCCAGGCCTATCCCGTGGGCCGGGCCAAGGCTTTCGAGGGCATGGACGTCGAAGGCCTCATCGCGGAAATCGCCGCGGCCAAGGATGATTCCATCCGCCGCATGGGCGAACTCTACGAGCAGTTCAAACGCGAGGCCGAAAAAGCCGGCATCCACGTGCATCTCGCCAAGAACGCCGGCGAGGCCAACGAAAAGATTGCGGAAATCGCCAGGAAGACCGGCTCCAAGAAGATCGTCAAGTCCAAGTCCATGACCGCCGAGGAAACCCTGCTCAACCACCACCTCGAAGGCGAAGGCCTCAAGGTGACCGAGACCGACCTCGGCGAGTGGATCATCCAGATGCGCCATGAGGGCCCGAGCCACATGGTCATGCCCGCCATCCATCTCTCCCGCGACCAGGTCGCCGGCCTGTTTTCCCAGGTCACCGGCAAGGACCAGTCCAACGAGATCGAAAAGCTCGTGAAAGTGGCGCGCCGCGAGCTGCGTCAGCGGTTTGCCGAAGCGGACATGGGCATCTCCGGCGCAAACTTCGCCATCGCCGAATCCGCGACGCTCGGACTGGTCACCAACGAAGGAAACGCCCGCCTGTGCACCACCCTGCCGCGCGTCCACGTGGCGCTCTGCGGCCTGGACAAGCTGACCCCAACCCTGCACGACGCCTTGCGCGTGCTGCGCGCCCTGCCGCGCAACGCCACCGGCCAGATCATGACCTCGTACGTCACCTGGATTCACGGCCCCAACGAGGACACGGCGGCTCCCGGCGGCAAAAAGGAGATGCACATCATCTTCCTGGACAACGGCCGCACCGCCCTGGCCGGGGATCCGGAATTCCGCCAGGTACTGCGCTGCATCCGCTGCGGCGCCTGCGCCAACGTCTGCCCCGTGTACCGCATGGTTGGCGGCCATGAATACGGCCACATCTACATTGGAGCCATCGGCCTCATCCTGACCTACTTCTACCACGGTCGCGAAAAGGCCAAGCATCTGGTGCTCAACTGCATCAACTGCCAGGCGTGCAAGGCTGTCTGTCCCGCAGGCATCGACCTGCCCTCGCTCATCAAGCGGGTCTACGCCCGCATCCTGGACGAGACCGGCCACGACATCGACTCCACCCTGCTTTCCATGGTCATGCGCAACCGCAAGCTGTTCCACGGCCTGCTGCGCTCGGCACGGTTCGCGCAGAAGCCTTTCGGCGTCAAGAAAGGCGAGAAGCAGAAAGGCAAGTTCATACGCCATCTGCCCATGATGTTCTCCAAAAACCACGCCTTCCGCGAGCTTCCGGTGGTGGCGGAAAAACCCTTCCGCGATATCTTCCCGAAGATCCAGCCCAAGGTGGAGAACCCACGCTACACCGTGGCCATCTTCGGCGGCTGCGCTCAGGACTTCCTCTACCCCGAGCAGCTCGAGGCCATGGTTCACGCCTTCGCCGACAAGGGCGTGGCCGTGGACTTCCCCATGCAGCAAACCTGCTGCGGACTGCCGCTGATGATGATGGGCGAACGCAAGGCCGAGAAAGAAGTGGCGGAACAGAACATCCACGCCATCGACCCAGCCAAGTACGACTACATCATCTGCTCCTGCCCGTCGTGCGCCTCACATCTCAAGCAGTATCCTGAGATATTCGGCGGCGGCGATGCCGACGGCCTGCTGGCGGACCGTTTCGCCAACAAGGTCATCGACATTTCGAGCTTCCTCAACGACGTGCTCGAATTGTCCGCCGATGACTTCGAACAAGGCGGCCCCAAGGCGACCTACCACGCCCCCTGCCACCTCTGCCGCGGCCTCAAGGTGCACGACGCCCCGCGCGACATGCTCTCCAAGGCCGGGTTCGAGTACATCCCCTGCAAGGAGGAAGAGGTCTGCTGCGGCTTCGGCGGCTCCTACTCCGTGAAATTCCCGGAGATATCCCAGCAGATCCTGCTCAACAAGCTCGACAACATCGAGGCGACCGGCGCTGAAGTGCTCGTCACCGACTGCCCCGGCTGCGTCATGCAGATCCGCGGCGGCCTGGCGAAACGCGAAAGCGACGTGGTCGTGCGCCACATGTCCGAGGTGCTCGCCGAGCGCCGCAAGAAGTAAATCTGACCTTCCGCACACGCATACGCAGGCGGCCTCCGGACGAAAAAATCCCGGAGGCCGCCTTTCTTGTGTGGATTGCTTCCCCTTTCGCCAGGCTGCCGCCCCTGGAACACCGCCAGGAAGCGTGCACCTGGAAGCAGTTCAGGGAGCAACAGGAACATAACTCAACGGGCCGCAGCAGGCGGCAATATATCAAAGGCTCTGCACGGAAAGCAGCTCGGCCGGGACGGCGGTGCGCGCCAGCTCGGCAAGATGCTCGTGGTGGGTGAAAAATACGACCTGCGTACGGCGGGAAAGTTCGGCCAGTACGGCGAGTGCGGCCGCGGAGCGGTCGTCATCGAAATGCACAAGCACGTCGTCCACGATGAATGGCAGCGGTTCGTTCCGCTCCAGGTACCCATCGAGCGCCCCGAGGCGGAGCGCCAGGTAGAGCTGGTCCCGTGAGCCGTCGCTCATCTGCGGGACTCCTGTGCGGTCGCCGTTGGACCGGACGCCCGCCAGAACCGGGTCGCCCTTTTCGTCGTAGTCCGCCTCCAGTCCGCGGAAGCTGCCCCGCGTCATGGACTCGAAGTACCTGCCGGCGGCTCGCAGCACCGGGCCCTGATTATCCTTGCGATAGCGCTCCATTTCCTTGCGCAGCGCCTGGGCGGCCACGGTGAGTCGCACGTAGCGGTCCACCTCGGACTGTAACCGGGCGGCTTCGGCGGCTATCTCCTGGCGGACTTCCGCTGCCTTGGATTCGCCCTGCATGGCCGCCAGCTCGCCCTCTGTCCGGGTAATCTCCTTGAGATACTCGTCCCGCTGCACGGCAAGGGCCTTCATGTCAGCCTTTGCCTGTTCCAGCCGCGCCGCGAGCTGGTCCTGGTCCAAGGACAGGGAACCCTCGATGAACCGCTCCAGCTCCTCGCCCGCGGCGTACACAGATAGCTGGCGTTCAAGCATGGTGCGCTCTTGCTCCAGCTCGGCTTTCCGTCGCGAAAGCTCTTCGAGTTCGGGGAGTTCGCTCGCCTCGGCGCATCCGGCCTCGGCCACGAGCGTCGCGAGCTGGTCGCGGGCCGCCTCCCTGGCGCGGGAAGCGGATTCCAGCTCCGCCGCGGCGTCCTCGCGCTGCCGCTTCAGCCGGTCCTGCTCGGACTTGGCTTTCGCAGCATTCTCGAGCCGGCTGGAGAGTTCCAGAATGGCAGTTTCGGCAGGCGCTTCATCGGTAAGATCAGGCGCGGCGCGGTTGGATACGTCGCGCACCCGCGCCGAATAATCGTCGTAGTCCTCACGCATGGCTATCAGTCGGCGCTCTTTGTCCGCCATGTCCGCGAGCTTGTCGCACACGGTTCCGATGGTCTCGACATACTCTCGCACCTCTTCGGTCGAGGTTTCCGGACCAAGACGAAGCGGCGCCACGGCCTTCGCCCACCGACTGCGCCATTCGGCCATGGCGGTACCTGCGCGTTCGGCTTTTGCCTGGCTTGTTTCAAGAGCCACCCTGGATTCGTTGACCTTGCTCACGAGCGCGCGCTTGCACCGCCCCCTTTCGGCCATTTCCTCGGCCACGCTCCGGCCCTGCATCACGAGCGCGCTCACTGAGCGCGCCGGCACGCCGGCGTGGCCCGCCTGTTCCAGTCCTCTCGCCAGCAGCGCATGGATCCGGTCGCGCTGCTCCCGGAGCCCCGCGATGGTGAGCTCCTCGTCCCGGACGGCAGCCATCCGATCTTTCAGGGAAACAACCTTTTGCAGAACGCTCGCCATCTCCCGCGGTCGCCCGGCCAGTATGGAGGCAGGGCGCCAGAGTTCCCGCCACTGCTCGCGCACGACCTGCAAGGCTTCCGCTGCCGCGTCGCGATGGATTCGCACCGTTTCGAGCTCATCTGCCATCTGGCGGATATCGGTTTCCAGCTCCATGACCCGGGCGAGCTGCTGTGCCCTTTGCCACAGGGCATCGGCCACGGAGTCCGAATGGTGCATGGCCGATTTGAATCCGGCGGCAAGCATGGTCGAAAGATCTCCCGCGGCTTCTGTCCCGATGCCGGCGTCGCGAAACGCTTCGAGCATGTGGAGTACGGCTTCTTCGCCGGGATCCTTGCCCAGCCAGCGGCGTTTGATGAGGTCCCACCCGGCGTCGCGCAGCGCGCGCGCCTGTTCCAAAGCCTGCTTGGTGGGCAGGTCGCCAACCCGGCGGGCGCGCTCCAGCTCCCGCTGTCTGGCGGCCAGCTCGTTCTCGATCCGGGTGAGCTCGGATTCCTCCCGCAGCAATGCGTTCTCGGCCTCGGTCATCTCGTCGTCGAACCGCTGCACGGTGTCTGCAGCCGGTAGCGGCATACTGGGCAAATCCGCCACAGCCGGTCCGCCGGCATCACCCAGGCCACGAAGTCCGAGGC
>JBMCLC010000149.1:0-5121 GCA_048614715.1 Oceanidesulfovibrio sp. | reverse complement strand
GGTCGAAGTGGTGCTTGGTTGCTTCGATGTCGAGTTTCTTGGTGGTGCGGCTGTTGCGAAGGCGGGTTTTCGAAAAACCCCACCCGAACTTGTTATAAGATTATGAAGCCAGGACGATATCCTGGTTCATGTCCACGGCAAAGGCCGTCTCTCATGGCGAGAGGCGGCCTTTTTTGCGTCCAAACACCAGCGTGCAAGGAGAACGAATGTTCGCAACGACCTCGATCAAGGTCCTCATGGAGACGGGCAAGCGTGTGGTGCTCAAGGCCAAAGGCGCTGCAGCGCTCATCGTGGCCACGGGCATCGGCGCGGCCGCAATCAAAGCGGCTGAAGCGCTCGGTACGCAGCTCGGGAGCGGCTCACGCTCCATCACGAAGTAGGCGCAGCCCCGGCGAAGCCCCAGCAAAGCCCCAGCAAGGCCATCAACCCACCACAACAAACCCACACCCCACAGCACAGGAGATATGAACATGCTCCGCGATTACTTGAGGGCCGGGTACCCGGCTTTAGCCCTGCTGACCCAGGAACCCACGCGTGCACTGCGCGTGATCGAAGACACCACGCCCGACACATGGCGCGTGCTGGCGTGGGATTGCCTCTCGGGCATGAAAGACGTCCGCGCCCAGACAACCATCAATGACACCACGGACCCGGTGGAAGCCATGCGGGTGCTCGACAGTGCGCGCGACACGGTCCTCGTGACCCAGAACCTCCACCTCTTCCTGGACAGTCCGGAAGTCATCCAGGCCTTGCAATCAGGCTCGGAGCGCTGGAAGGCCATGGGTTCGTGCCTCGTCATGGTCGCGCCGGTCTTCCCGGTGAGCTTTGAACTGGAAAAGGTCTTCACCCTGGTGGACCTGCCCCTGCCCGGCCAATTCGAACTGGAAGCCATGCAGCAGGAACTCGCCACAAGCACCGGCGCGGAAATGAATTCGCACGCTGTCGAAGCGGCGCGTGGCCTCACCGAAGCGGAAGCCGAAGCCGCGTTCGCCATGTGCCTGGTCCGGGAAGGCCGGTTCGCCCCGGAAGTCATCGCAGACCTCAAATCGAACATGCTGCGCAAATCCGGACTGCTCGAAGCGTGGGAACCCGCGGCAATCGACGAGGTTGGCGGCCTGGACGGCCTCAAGGGCTTCATCGGGAACCGGACACTTTCGCTCCGGGACCATGATTCGAACCTGCCCCGCTTGAAAAGCCTGCTCCTCGTGGGTGTACCCGGCTGCGGCAAGTCTCTGACCTGCAAGGCCGTGTCCTCCATGCTGGGTTGGCCGCTCCTGCGCCTCGACCTGGGAAACCTCAAGGGCTCTCTGGTGGGCGAGTCGGAGCGGCGGATGCGCGAGGCCCTCAGGATCATTGAGGCGTTCGGTCAGGCCGTGGTCTTCGTGGACGAACTCGAGAAGGGGTTTGCTGGCTCACGCTCCAACGGTTCCAGCGACGGCGGCGTCATGGCGAACCTCTCCGGGACATGGCTCACCTGGATGCAGGAGACCACAGCACCGGTGCTTGTCATGGCCACGGCCAACGGCGTCCAGGACCTCCCGCCCGAAATGCTCAGGGCAGGGCGCTGGGACGGGCTCTTCTTCGTGGATCTGCCCTCGCGGACCGAACGGTGCGAGATCCTCGCGATCATGAACCGCCGCTACGGCACGGACATCCCCCTGGAAGCGGCCGACCTTCTCGACGGCTACTCGGGCGCAGAGATCGAACAACTCGTCAAGGACAGCCTCTTCGACGGCTGGGACGCGGCCGTGTCCTTCCTCGTGCCCCTGTCCCGGACCATGAAAGAGGAGCTGGATACGTTGCGCAGCTGGGCCCGGGCCAGGGCCCGCGCGGCGAATACCCAGGACCCCACCGAAACCGGACGCCAGGTCCGGCCCAACTGACACCATAAAGAACGGAGGACATCTCGATGACCATCATCCCGTTTACCGCAGCTGCCGTGAACACCGCGGCGTACATCCTTCGCCGCTTCAGACGACGCGGTATCAGAAACAATAACGCCGGAATGCTCACCGTATTCCGGCGAGCGCTGCGCAAGGAGCTCAACTGGAGGGAGGTCGCATGAGCCATATCAGCACCATCGAAGTGGCGATCCAGGATCTGGATACGCTGCAGCGTGCGTGCCTGGAGCTCGACCTCGAGTTCGCCAGAGGCGTTCAACGCTTCAAGCACTACACCGGCTATGGCGCGTGCGACCACGTCATCCGCGTCCCTGGGGCCGAGTACGAGATCGGCGTTGTCCGATCTGACGACGCCTACACCCTGCAGTGGGACGACTGGCATCTGGGCGGACTCGAGCAACGTCTTGGCAAAGGCGCGGGCAGGCTCAAGCAGGCCTACGCCGCAGAGCGGGTCCGGACCGAAGCCCGGCGCAAGGGCATG
Organism: Oceanidesulfovibrio sp.; assembly: GCA_048614715.1. Lineage (GTDB taxonomy): Bacteria > Desulfobacterota > Desulfovibrionia > Desulfovibrionales > Desulfovibrionaceae > Oceanidesulfovibrio. Next base: position 2,739 of record JBMCLC010000149.1, on the reverse strand, counting down.
CGGGTGCGGATGCGCAGGAACGAATCCACGGTGCAGCTGGTACTCAGCGCCCAATGAAGGAGACGACCATGAGCAAGAAGATGATCATCGTCACCATCGCGGAAGACGGCAGCGTCCAGATCGAAACTTCGGGTTACACGGGCAAGGCCTGCCTCGAGGAATCGCAGTTCATCAAGGATCTGCTCGGTTATGAAACCGCGGTCCAGCTCTGCCCGGCGTATTACCGGAAGGGCAAGCAGACCGTGAAGAAACACCTGCCCCTGTGCGGGTGACCCAGGAGGCATACCCATGCTCGATACACACGCGGTCTTTGACCGCAGCTGTCTGCTGCAGCTCTCGACCCGGATGTGGCAGGGCCAGAAGATGGTCGAACCGTCCGTCATGGAGCGGCTTGGCGATGCAGGCTGGCTCAAGGGCCGCAAACACCTCGTGGACCCGGACCACCTCGCACCGGTCAAGGCTGTGGTGGGCAAGGCGAGAACCATGCTGCGCAAAATAGCGCTGCCGTTTCCCATCGACGGCCTGACCCTCGTGCCCAAAGAGTCCATCGAGACCATCGAAGCACAGCTCCACGATCTCCAGGTCGAGTTCTGGATGGAAGTTGGCAACTTCGCCAACCGCTACCAGGCTTGTCGGGAGGAAGCCGAGGTCATTCTGGGCGAGCTCTTCTCGGAAACTGATTATCCAGTCGACATCGCGAGCCGCTTCGGTTTCGAGTGGCGCTATGTCCAACTCACCGTGCCCGGACACAGCCGGGTTCTTTCCCCCGAAGTCTATGCCCGGGAGCGCCAGAAGTTCATGGATCTCATGGAGACCACCCGTGATGAAGCGGTCGCCGCGCTCCGCGAGGAGTTCGCCGGACTCGTCAGCCACATGGTGGACCGCCTGGCAGTGGGCGACAATGGCAAGCCCAAGGTCTTGCGGGCCTCCATGGTCGAGAAGCTCGATACGTTCATCAGCGGCTTCGAAACCCGGAACCTGTTCGAGGATGAAGAACTCGAAGAGTTGGTGGGCATGGCCCGGCGGATTCTCAGCGGTGTGGACGTGGAGTCATTGCGCCACAACGAGACCGTGAAGCAGCGCGTCCAGGAGGACATGACGCGGCTCCGCGAGGCCGTGGACGAATCCATCGAGGACCTCCCGCGTCGCCGGATCCTCATGGCCGCATGACCATGCGACACGTCACGGAAACCAACAACCCAAGAGAGCCTGGCCGGGACCATCCCCAGCCAGGCTCTCTTTATATGGAGGCTACCCATGCCCACGATGGCGGACATCCAACACGAGATCGGGAACGTACTCGCCGTGTCCGAGGAGCTCGAACATCTTGATCGTGAACCCCAGGCCCTCGAGTACCTCAACGAACTCGCCTTGCAGGAAGCCGACAAGGTCGATGGCATCTCCTATGCGGTCCGCAAGCGTAAACACGAAATCGAGTGGCTCAAGTCGGAAGAGCAACGGCTGAAGAGGCTTCGTCAGGCCATGGAGCGCAGGCTCGAGAGTTTCCGCAACTACCTCCTCGCGCTCATGCAGTACCACGGACTCCGGGCTCTCAAAGGCCATGCGGGGAGCCTCTCCCTGCGCGAGGTGCAAAGCGTCATCGTCACCGACATCGACGCGTTGCCCGGTGAGTACAAGGACGTGGTCATCGAGGAGCGTCCCAGGAAGCGGGAGCTGCGCGAGGTTCTCGTGAACGGCGAGGGGGTCGATGGCGCGCAGCTCTTCACCAAGACCACGCTGACCATCCGATAATAAGGAGGGATTCCATGTTCAGACCAGCACAGCGCAGCAGCGCGAACCTCAGGCTCGCCCTGTGCGGGCCGTCGGGGTCGGGCAAGACCTTCTCGGCCCTGCGCATCGCCCAAGGTCTCGGGGAACGGATCGCGCTCATCGATACGGAACGCGGCAGCGGCGAGCTCTACAGCGACCTGTGCGACTACGACGTCGCCAGGCTCGACCCGCTCTATACGCCGGCCCGGTACATCGAGGCGATCCAGGCAGCGGACAAAGCCGGGTACGATGTTCTGATCATCGACAGCTTGTCCCACGCCTGGGCCGGGCAGGGTGGTGTCCTTGAGATGAAGGACCACGCCGAGAAGTCGACCCGCAACAGCTTCGCCGCGTGGCGCGAAGTCACCCCGGAGCATAACCGGCTTGTTGACGCCATCCTCGAAGCGGGTCTCCACGTTATCGCGACCATGCGCACCAAGACCGCCTACGAAGTCCAGAAGAAGGAGGACGGCAAGACACGCGTGGTCAAGGTTGGTTTGGAGCCCATCCAGCGCGACGGTCTCGAGTACGAGTTCACCACCGTGTTCGACCTCGCCATCGAGGGCCATGTCGCCTCTGCGACCAAGGACCGCACCCGGCTTTTCGACGGACAGCGTGTGGTCCTGGACGAGGAGACGGGCAGGCGGCTTCGGGCGTGGCTCGGCGATACCCAGGAGGGTATCAGCAACCCCGTCAGGATGCAGCAAGGCATGGGCTCCGGGCTACAGCTTCTCAGGGAGCAGCTCGATTCGGCCCTGGAGGACTTGGGGCTGGAAGAATTGCGCGGGGCCTACGAGGCCTACGCGGTCGAGAAGTACGGCGTGTCCACCTTGGACGAACTCGGTCAGGACGAGCTCACCGAGCAGCTTGTGATCTTGCGTCAGTGCCAGGAGCGGCCCGTGAAGCTGGAGCAGTTCGAGGAGCTTCTCCTGGGCAAGATGGCGGCGTGAGGGTCGTAAAAAGATGAAG
>JBMCLC010000148.1:0-5135 GCA_048614715.1 Oceanidesulfovibrio sp. | reverse complement strand
GGATCGGAAATCCCGCGAGGTTCGCGCCCTGGTGGGCGCCGAGGATTTCTTCGACACCCTGCACCACGGTCCCATAAATGCGGCCCTGGCTCAGCGGTCTCCTGGCTCCACACTCAAGCCGTTCCTGTACGGTCTCGCCTTCGACGCGGGCGTCGTCGTCCCGGATTCCATGCTCCTGGACATTCCCACGGACTATTCCGGCTACAGCGCAACGAACTATGATGAGCGGTACCGCGGTCCTGTCAGCGTGCGGGAGGCGCTCGTCCACTCATTGAATGCGCCGGCGGTGCGGCTGCTCGCCGATGTTGGGTTGGCGCGATTCCACCGACTGCTCCGGCGTGGCGGCATAGATTTGCGCCACGGCCCGAATCATTACGGATTGCCGCTCGCCCTGGGCGCGTGCGAGGCCACCTTGCTGCAGCTTACCACGCTATACGCCGCCTTGGCGGAGGAAGGCGTGTGGCGGCCAGCCCGGTTGTTGAAAAATGACGATTCCGCCATTAAAGGAACCAGCAATGACGGGGTCAGGCTGCTTTCCCGCGAAGCCGCGTATCTGGTGCATTCCATTCTGGAAGAGGTCCCAAGACGCGACCTGCCGGATGCCTGGGCCATGACCCAGGACGCTCCTGAAGTGGCCTGGAAGACCGGCACCTCCTTCGGCCATCGGGACGCCTGGGCCATAGGGTTTAGCGCGAACTTCGTGGTGGGCGTGTGGACAGGCAACCTGGACGGCCGCGCCGCCAAGGGAATTTCCGGCGCCCGCCACGCCGGGCCGCTCTTGTTCGACGTGATACGCGCCGTGGAAGAGCCGGGCGCAGAACTGCCCGTCCCGGACCACCTCGCCCTGGATACGGCCGAGGTCTGCGCGGAAAGCCGGGACCTGCCGAACCAGTACACGCCGAAAACCATGTCAATCACGACCATCGCCGGAACAACCAGGCTTCGCCGCTCCACCCTGCACCAGCGCATATTCGTGGACCCGGACACCGGCCTGCGGCTGGAAGGACGATGCCTGGCCGAGCGAAGGGCCGAGTCGCGGGTGGTGCGCATGCGCCCGGACGAACTGGTGGCCTGGGAGATGTCGCGGGGCATCCCGGTGCAAACCGCGCCGCCGCTTTCGCCGGCGTGCCAGGCGGTGCCTGCGGCTGGAGGTCCGGCCATTGTCTCGCCATCTTCCGCGACACCATATATCTTGCGCACGGATGCGCCGGCCTCGTTCCAGCGCATTCCCTTGATTGCGCGCACCAACGGCGCCGACACGACGCTCTATTGGTTTCAGGACGGGATGCTGACGGCGCAGGGAAAGGCCGGTGACGCGTTGTTTCTGCACGCGGAGCGTGGGGAGCATCGCATAGTGGTACAGGATTCCCAGGGCCGCAGCGATGCTCTGACATATACAGTTGAATAAATTGAATAAATGGCGAATGCGTCCAGCAATTCAATGTTGATTCTGTCGTCATTCGCGGCAGAAGCAAATGGAGGAGTTATGTATTGTCGGAGTCGCAACTCGAACAACTGGGAGATTTTCTGCCTAATGGCGTCACGCTCATCCATGGCGGCGGATTCGGGGGCATCTCCGAACGCGTGCATGTGCACTTCATCAAGGGCGAGTTGCAAGGATTCGAGGAAACAACGACATTGATCCTCACAGTGGAATGGGAGACCTGGCTGAATACGACGAGCAACGTGTTTTACGAAGCTGATTAGAAAATGTAAGGCCCGAGTATCTAGGACTCGGGCCTTTGTCTGTCTATGTAGTCAAACATCTAAAGAGAGGCTATTATGCTAGGTGCTGTTCTTTCTTCAATTTTTTCTATAATAGTTGGTGCCTTAGGATATTTAATAGTGACATTTCATTGCAAACCCATATTGCAATATTTAGATGTAAAAAATCAAATTCTCATTGATTTTATTTTTTATGCCCAAGTTATTAATAGTGATTGTTTGAATGAAGAAATGAAAGTACTTCATTCTAATCGCATTCATGCGAATAGGTTGGCATCTGCTCGTCTTGCAAGTACGATTAATCAACTGCCGGGGTGGTATCTTAAATATCTGAAATCCCGAAAAAAACAAAATCCAGAGAGAGCAGTTGGCCACCTGATTGGATACTCAAATACTAGTGACAATAATGATGCAAATAAAATTAAAAATGCAATATTGAAAAATCTGGGTATTACATTAGATATTTAAACCTATTGGCGTCTCTCACCTCCTCCCGGTCATCTCTCGCCACCACGCCAGCAGGCGCGGCTCCTGGCCGTTGTCCGAGGGTCTGTAGAACCGCGCACTCACTTCGTCCGGCAGGTAGCGCTGTTCGGCCCAGCCGCCCGGGAAGTCGTGCGGGTACTTGTAGCCCGCGCCGTAGCCCCATTCCTTCATCAGTCGCGTGGCCGGATTGCGCAGGTGGATGGGCACAGGGTCCGTCCCGTGTTCGCGCAGGTGCTTCTGCGCGCGGCGGTAGGCGGCGTAGCTCGCGTTGGATTTGGGGCTCACCGCCAGGTACACCGTGGTCTCCGCCAGGGGGATGAACCCTTCGGGCATGCCCACGAACTCCACGGCCTGCTGGCAGGCCACGGCCATGGGCAGGGCTTGCGGATTGGCCAGCCCCACGTCCTCGGACGCGGACAGGATGAGACGGCGGCAGACGAACCGCGGGTCCTCGCCGCCTTCCAGCAAGCAGGCCAGGTAGTAGAGGGCGGCGTCCGGATCGCTTCCGCGTATGGATTTGATGAGCGCGGAGGCGAGATCGTAGTGGCTGTCCCCGGCCTTGTCGTGGCGCTGCACGAATTCTGGCAGGGCGGCCTTGAGGTGCTCCACATCCCGCTTGGCAGGCTCCAGGCTGGCCGCGTGCTCCACGAGATTGAGCAGGGTGCGGGCGTCGCCGTGGGCCACGGTGACGAGCAGTCGCATGGCGTCTTCCACAAGTTCCAAGTCCAGGGCCTCGGCGCCGCGCCGGACAATCGACTCCAGGTCTTCATCGGTGAGCGGCCCGAGCCGCAGCACATGCAGCCGGGAGAGGAGCTGGCGCGTGACCGAAAAGGACGGATTCTCCGTGGTTGTGGCCAGCAGCGTGATCTCGCCGCTTTCCAGGAGCGGAAGGAAGAAGTCCTGCTGCGCCTTGGAGAAGCGATGGAGTTCGTCGAGTACGAGGAGCCGCGTCCCGGCAAGATGCTTGCGCAGTTGGGAGAGCCCGGCTTCCGGTGCGCTCACGCGGATGTACGGCAGGCCGCTCTTCTCGGCCAGGAGCAGGGCGAGGGTGGACTTGCCGCAGCCCGGCGGACCGAAGAACAGGAGCGACGGCAGACGCTCCGCGCCAATAAACGTGGCGATGCGGTCGCGCAGATGGGACTGGCCCACGAAGTCGTCCAGAGTCGCGGGACGGATGCGGTCGGCCAGGGGGCGATGCGCCGGCGCGGGACCGGCCATGGGCGAGAGCAGGGGCTCGTCGGCCTTTTTCCTGGCGGTCACGAACCGCTCCAGAACGCCAGGCCGAGACAAAGCAGAGCCGCGGTCTCCCACCGCAGGGTGCGACGCCCCAGGCTGACAGGCGCGAAGCCGGAATCCGGAGCCGTGAACAGGGCCTCTTCCTTGGATGAGAACCCGCCCTCCGGGCCGAGAACGAAAAGCAGGGGCTCGGATGCCGCGAGATCCTTACCCGAGAGCATGCGCGGCCTTTCCGGGTCTTCCCAGAGCACATAGCGATGGGGAATGGTGGCAGCGGCAGCCACGACCTCGCCAAACCCTTTGGGGAAGGTGCGCAGTTCCGGAACCCAGGCCGACTCGCACTGCTTGGCCCCGGCCACGAGCTGCGCAGTCCAGGTTTCCTTGGGCTCGTCCGGAATCCTGCCTTGGGAGTGGTCCGCCTGCCAGAACCAGATTGCCGACGCCTCCAGCTCCACGGCCTTTTCCAGCAGCCAGCTGCGACGCAGGGCCTTGGTCCAGGCCACGGCCACGGTCACCGGACGCGACGGCGGCGGCAGAACCCTCACCTCTTTCGGCGCGAGGTCCACGCGATTCTTGCCCACATAGTCCACCTCGGCCCGGGCCTCGCGGCCAAGGCCGTCGAACACGCGGACCACCTCGCCGGCCTGCACGCGGACAACACGTGAAGCGTGGTGGGCTTCGGCGCCGGTGAGCGTCAGCCGCTCGTCGGGCGCTTCCGGCCAGTCCGAGGAATCGAGATAGAAGGATCGCATGGTATTCCAGGGCTGCCGGGGCCGGAGCTAGCCCAGCTTCTTGCGAGCCGTGCCTTCGGTGTAGAAGGGCAGGTCCACGCGTTTTGCCGGCAGTTCGGCGCGGGCGGTCTTCACCGCAAACCTCTCGTCCTCGGCCCTGTTCGCCTTCACGAAGGCCAGGGCAGCGGCGTGGCCTATGCTGGGGCAGAAGGAACCGCTGGTCACGCGGCCCACTTCCTCGCCGTCGAAAGAAAGCAGGACATCGCCGTGGCGAGCGCTGCGCCTGCCCTCCAGGGCCAGTGCTATGAGCTTCTCGCGCACTGCGCCGGCATGGGGCTTGCCGATGTAGTCGGCCTCGGAGGTGAGCATGGCGCCGTAGCCGGCCTCGGTGGGCGTGTGGTCCTCGTCCAGCTCGTGGCCGTACAGAGGCAGTCCCACTTCAAGCCGCAGGGTGTCCCGCGCGCCCAGGCCGCAGGGCTCCACGCGCACGTCGCCCTCGAGCTTTTCCCACAGGGCCAGGGCCTTTTCGGGAGCGATATAGAGTTCGAATCCGAGCTCGCCGGTATAGCCGGTGCGGCTTACCAGCAAGGGCTCGCCCTCGAATTCCACCTGTTTAAAGCCAAAGTACTTGAGGTCGGTGAACTGCATGCCCAGTGCGTCCTGGAGCACGTCCAGGGACAAGGGGCCCTGGAGATCGATCTTGACCGTGCCGTCGGATATGTCAGCGACTTCCACGCCGCCGGCGGGATCGGCCTGGGAGACGCCGTCCGTGGGCAGGTGGCTGGTGAGCCACGCGCCGATAACGTCCACGCGGGAGCCGTTGCACACGATCATGTATTGGGTTTCGTCCAGGCAGTAGACTATGCAGTCGTCGATCACGCCGCCGCGCTCGTTGAGCACGAAGCCATAGCGGCAGCGCCCGGGCGCGAGGGTGTCGAGATTCTGGGTGACCACGCG
>JBMCLC010000147.1:0-5142 GCA_048614715.1 Oceanidesulfovibrio sp. | reverse complement strand
TTCGGCCAGGGGCTCCAGCGGGCCCGCATAGCAGCAGGCGGCGCGCCCGGACGGTTCTTCCCCTCCCACGGCCAGAAGCACACCCTTTTCCCCGCCCTCCTGCGGCACCAGGCAGACCTCGCGACCGGCCATGTCCGGCAGGGTCTTGGGGTCGGCCAGTTCATCGAGCTTCGTGGTCTCGTCCTCCGATGCTCTGGGACCGAACAGCGGCAGCTCCTCCGCGTGCATGCGGATAGCCTTCTCCTTGGGCATCTCACGCAGCAGGGAGCGGAATTCGTACTCTTCGAGGAAGGCGGCCAGGGCCTTGATGTCCGGGGCCGAGGTCTTCAGGGTGTCCAGGGCGATGTTCGCGCACTCGGGGTCCAGCCTGGTGAGCTTCCTGTAGAGGAAAACGTCCTCGGCGTGGTCCTTGAGCTTGTTGCGCTCTGTCTTGGTGAGGTCGCCCCCGCCCTGGAGCGCGGCCACCAGATGTTCCAGCTTGGGAAAACGCTTGAGCAGTTTCTCGGCCGTCTTGGGCCCAACACCGGGCACGCCGGGGATGTTGTCAGAGGAATCGCCGATCAGGGCCTGGTAGTCCGGCCACTGGTCGGGCGTCAGCCCGGTTTCCTCGATAAAGGACTCCAGGGTCACGAGCTTTTCCTGCTTGCCTCCCGGGTCCCACATGTACACCGAAGGCGCGAGCAGTTGTCGCAGGTCCTTGTCCGCACCCACGATGACCACGGGGCGATCGCCCTGCGCTGTGTGGGCTACGGCGGCTATTACGTCGTCGGCCTCGCAGCCTTCCGACACAACCACCGGGCAGCCGAGCAGGCCGAGGGCCTGCTTGATGGGCTCGAGCTGGGCCTTGAGATTCTCGGGCATGGCCATGCGGTTGGTCTTGTATTCTTTAAAAAGCTCGTGCCGGTAGTTGGGGCCCGGGCCGTCCAGGACAAAGGCCATGTGCTTCGGCTCCTCGTCCCGCAGGAGCTTGAGCATGAGCCGCATGACAATGAACAGCGCGTTGGTGGGAAATCCGTCCGCGCGCTGCAGGTCCGGGAAGGCGTAATACGCGCGATAGACGTACGTGGAGCCGTCGATGAGGTAGAGCGGGTCTTTCGTAAGCCCGAGCCGTTCTTTGAGTGACATGGCCCGCGAGTATACGGATTCAGCCGCGAAAAGACCAGCGTCGGAGCGGGGTCAGAGGCTCGCGAACCGCTCGATGGCTTTCTTGTACTCGGCGATGCCAGAGGCGAGACCGGAGGCCTGGCGTTTGAGATACGTTTCCGACTTGAGGCGGCCGGCCTCCGTGGGGTGGGTCAGGTAGCCCAGCTCCACGAGAATGGACGGCATGCGCGCTCCCATGAGCACGTAGAACGGCGCCGAGCGCACCCCGAGGTCCCGGATCTTGTAGTGCTTGCGCAGTCCGTTGATGGCGGACTTGTGCACGGAGTTGGCCAGCTCCCGGGACTCCTTCATCTTGGAGGACAGCATGAGGTCCGTGAGGATGAACTGGAGGTCGGAGATTTTCTTGGTGGACACGGCGTTTTCCCGCGCGGCCACGCGCACGGCGTCGTCCGAGGTGGCGAGGTCCAGGTAGTAGGTTTCCATGCCGCTGATCTTGGCTGTGGGAAAGGCGTTGCAGTGCACGGAGATGAACAGGTCGGCCTTCATCACGTTGGCCAGGGCGGGGCGCTCCTCCAGGGGGATGAATACGTCCTTATCCCGTGTGTAGAGAACCTCGAAACCCTTGCCCTCCAGCTCCGTGCCGAGCAGTCTGGCGAAAGTGAGGTTGACGTCCTTTTCGATGAGGCCGTTTGCGATGGCGCCGGGGTCCTTTCCGCCGTGTCCGGGGTCGATCATGATGGTGCCGATGGTCAGCCCGAGCTGCTCCACGAGCTGATCGGCGTGCTTCTTGTGGTCCGGGGTGAGGTCGTAGTGTGTGGGAGCCGTGTCTGCGGATTTCGCATCGTCCTTTGTTTCCGCGACTATCTGGGGAGCGGTATCCGCTTCGTCCTTCTTGGTGGGATCGCTCACAGGCCGCTTGACCGGCTTCATGGGATTCGGCTTGCTGATGGGTTTGCGAACGGCCTTGGCTGCGGCCTGGGCCGCGGCCTTGAGCGCCTCTTCCTTTTCCGCGGTCGCGTCGATCTTGGCGTCCGGCGCGGAAACGTCGATGAGCAGGCGGTAGTCCTCGCCGCTTTCCATGGCAAAGATCTTGTATTTGCGGATGTCCTGGAAATCCAGGACCACACGGGCCTTGTCCGGGGTGTTCTGACCAGCGCGCACCCGGCGCAGTATGCCATCGGCGATGGCCAGATCGTGTGTCACGCCGGGGGCCAGCCGGGTGTCTTCAAAGTCCACGTACAACCGGTGCGGCTTGTTGGCCTTGGCGTTGGGTCCCAGCACGTTGTAGGTGTAAGCCGCTTCCTTGTTCAGGCTCACCACCACGCGGGTGTATTCGTCCGAGGACTGGTAGCGCACGTCCACGAGCTTGGCTTTTCCCGGGGGCACGGGCCGCTTCTGCTTGGGCGATTCGTTGACGGGCTCGGCGCCGGAGTCTTCCTCCACGGACCTGGGGGAGGCCGTGTCCTCGACCGCCTCGGCGATGACGGCGTGTTCCTCGCCCACGATCTCCGCGCGCAAGGATTTGGCCCGCTCCACCATGTCGCCTTTTGGATAGGTGGCGATCTGGGCGTCGAGCACGTCCACGGCCTTGGCCGGATTCTTGAGGTGCTGATACTCGATGATGGCCATGTGGTAGAGGGCGTCGTCCGACCAGGAGTGGGACGGATAGCGCGAGGCCACGCGCTGGAAATAGTCCGCAGCCACGCGGAAGTCGGTCTTCAGATACGAGCGCTTGCCGAGCTCGTAGTTGACCCGGCCCACATAGAACAGGGATTTGGGCGCGTAGGAACCCTCGGGGTCTTCCTTGAACGCGGCCAGGAAGCGGGTTTCCAGAGCCTGCCAGTGGGAGCGGTACTGCGCGCGCTTCTTGTCCTGGCGCAGGGCGTGGAAGTCCTGCCAGGCGGACTTGAATTCGGTCTCGGCCGATGCCGCCGCCGGCGTCGTCCATAGCGCCATGAGGACGCACGCGGCGAACATGGCCGCGATGAGCCGCAGCCACCGGGATTGGATATATAGGGGTATGGTCTCGAGCATGTTCGTCACCCGCACACCTGCGTCTTGCGTCAATACCTCGACGCTACTCCACGGTTACGCTCTTGGCGAGGTTGCGGGGCTGATCCACGTCCTTGCCGAGATAATCCGCCACCTCGTATGCGAAAAGCTGCAAGGCGGGGAGTGCGAAGAATACGTCCAGGGGTCCCCAGGACCGGGGAATCTTCCAAGCGTTGTCTACAGTTAAGTCCGCACCTTCCTGAGTCAATGCAATGATCCTGCCGTTGCGGGCCTGGACCTCCTGCAGGTTCGACTTCACCTTGGGGAACAGGACATCGTTCAGGGCCAGCGCAAAGGTCGGAAAGTCCGGATCGATAAGAGCGATGGGGCCGTGCTTCATCTCGCCGGCGGCGTAACCCTCGGCGTGGATGTACGATATTTCCTTGAGTTTGAGCGCCCCTTCCAGCGCCAGGGGGTAGCACATGCCGCGGCCAAGGAACAGAAAGCTGTGCGCGCCGGAATACTGGCGGGCCAGCTCCCGGGCCGACTCGCGCAGGCCGGGCAGGGCCGCGTCCAGCTGTTCCGGTATGCGCTTGAGCGCGTCGAGGCATTCAGTTTCCTCTGCCTCGGCCAGGATGCTCTTGCGGCGGCCCCAGAACAGCGCCATGAGCGTGAGCACCGTGAGCTGGCTGCACATGGCCTTGGTGGACGCCACGGAAATTTCCGGTCCGGCCTGAGTGTAGATGACCGTGTCCGACTCCCGGGCGATGGAGGAGCCGACCACATTGCACAGGCCGATGACCCTGGCCCCCTGCTCCTTGACCTTGCGCAGACAAGCCAGGGTGTCCAGGGTCTCGCCCGACTGGCTGATGACGAGCACCTGGTCCCCCTCGCCCAGAATGGCGTCGCGGTAGCGGTATTCCGAGGCGATTTCCACGGAGGCGGGAATCTTCGTCCAACGCTCCATGAGGTACATGGCCCAGAGCCCGGCATGGAACGACGTGCCGCAGGCGATGATATGCAGCCGCTCCGGAACGGGAAGCTCCTCGAGTTCGGGCAGGGTGACGCGCCTGTGGTCCGCAGAGAGCCTTCCGGCCAGGCAGTTGGTCACCACCTGGGGCTGCTCGAAGATCTCCTTGAGCATGAAATGCTTGTAGCCGCCTTTCTGCGCGGCCTGGACGTCCCACTCGATGCGCTGGGGCTCCCGATCCAGCTTCGTGAGGCTGGCGCCGTCGTAAATATCCCAGGAATCCTTGGTCAGACGCACGAGGTCGCCGTCGTTGAGGAAGACCACGTTGCGTGTGTAGGGCAGAAATGCCGGGATGTCGGAGGCCAGGAAGTTTTCCTCGTCGGAAACGCCCATGACCAACGGGCTGGAATGGCGTCCGCCGTAGACGACGTCCGGCTCGGCCAGGCGGACCAGCACGATGGCGTAGGCGCCCTCGGCGCGCTGCAGAGCCCGGGACAGGGCCTGGAGCATGCAGACTTCCTCGGGCACGCCCTCGGCTGCGCAAACGGCCAGCATGTCGCCGACAAGGTGGGCGATGACCTCGGTGTCCGTCTCCGTGCGGAAGGTGTGGCCGGCGGCCAGCAGTTCGTCCTTGAGTTCCTGGTAGTTTTCGATGATCCCGTTATGGACCAGGGCGATGGTGCCGTTCTGATCGATATGCGGGTGTGCGTTGCGCTCCACGGGCACTCCGTGGGTGGCCCAGCGCGTGTGGCCGATGCCGGCGCGGGCCTGCGAGGTGTCCAGGGCCGCGAGCTTGGTGTCCAGCTCGATGAGCTTGCCCTCGGCGCGCACCACGTGCAGCTCGCCGCCCTGGACATAAGCCGTGCCGGCGGAGTCGTAACCGCGGTACTCCAGACGGCGCAGACCTTCGATGATCAAAGGCACTGCGGGCCGATTACCGGTATATCCGATGATGCCGCACATGGGCAGCCTCCTTGAATGACGAAACGTTCTGCGTCGGAGTCATTCGCATCATTGCGCACCGCGTGCGCGGGACAGGAACTCCGGCCATGCCTGCAAAAGGGCCGTAAGGGCCT
>JBMCLC010000146.1:0-5152 GCA_048614715.1 Oceanidesulfovibrio sp. | reverse complement strand
GTGCAGTTCACCCGCAATCCGGAAGCAGTCGCCGGCGTGCTCAAACGCATCGCCATGGATGGACCGGCCGGCTTCTACGACGGCGAGTTGGCCGGCGTCATCTCTCGCGCCGTGCAGGCCCATGGCGGCGTGCTCGCGCCGGACGACCTGGCCCGGCACATGGAAGAGAACCAGCGCGAAGGCGTGTGGAGCGAGTCCATATCCACCACCCTCGGCGGCGCGCGCATCCACGAGTGCCCGCCCAACGGCCAGGGCATCGTGGCGCTCATCGCCCTGGCGATTCTCCAGGCCAACGGCGCGGACTTGACCAGCCCTGCGCCCACAGCGCGGGACTGCCACCTCATGGTGGAGGCGCTCCGGATGGGTTTCGCCCAGGCCCACCGCCACTTGGCCGATCCCCGCGCCATGACCATGACTCCGGAAGAGCTGCTTTCGCCCGAACACATTGCGGAACTGGCCTGCCTGCTGGACCCGGAGAAATGCGCCGAGCTGCCGCAGGGCTCGCCTCCCGGAACCTCCGAGACCGTCTACTTCTGCACGGTGGACAAGGACGGCAATTCCTGCTCCATGGTCAACTCCAACTACCTCGGCTTCGGCACGGGCATCGTGCCGGCTGGGCTCGGATTCTCGCTGCAGAACCGGGGCGCGAACTTCACCCTGCAGGCCGGCCACCCCAACCAGGTCGGCCCGGGCAAACGCCCCTACCATACCATTATCCCGGCCATGGCCACGCGGGACGAGGACGGCGCCCTGCTCGGCCCCTTCGGCGTGATGGGCGGTTTCATGCAGCCGCAAGGCCATGTGCAGGTCGCGGTGAACCTCTTTTGCCGTGACGGCGGGCTGGACCCGCAGACCTCGCTCGATCTGCCCCGCTTCTGCATACCGGACGGCGACCCTGCCGCCGGCGTGGTGCTGGAAGATGGCATGGACATCAAGATCACCCTGGGGCTGGCAGGTACCGGCCACATGCTGGACACGGTCTCGGGCATGGGCCGCTCCCTGTTCGGCCGCGGGCAGATCATATTGCGCGACCCGGAGAGCGGCTGCCTGGCAGCCGGCAGCGACCCGCGCGCCGACGGCCTGGCCCTGGCGCGCTGAGCCATCCTGCCGAACCGAGGCGCCGACGCCACGTGCGCCCGTGTTGGGCCCGCGCATCAGAGTTTTGAACAACGGCGCCGGTAGACGCGTACGCCAACGCCGATCCGGCTTTGCTTCGGGTGCGAACCCAGTACCGGCGCTGTTTGGGCTCCCTTTTCCTGTTGGGTTGGAAAAATCGGAAATTTTCGTATATTGATAACATTCATAGATTTCACAAATGGACAGGACAGGGCCCTGCGAGACCCTGGCGATAAGCATGTGCTCTCCGGCCCCACCGCCAAAGTCGTGCACGTGGTGGGCATGCTGTGCTCCCTGTTCCATCTCTAGTCAACACATGCCGGAGATCCAGCGCAACGCGGTCCATTACTAGTCCCTTGGCCAGTTTCCATGATTCGAATCCCGTGGGCAACTTGTACATCATCCCGCTGCTGTTCTGCTACACGCCCATCCTGTTCGAGGGACCGATGTGACAGGTCATCGAGACGGCCGGGCTCTGCCTGGACGGTCTCTACTGCTTCGCCGTGTTCTTTGAAGGCTACAACCAGCGCACCCTGAATTGGCCGGGGCTGATTCTCTACCTGGGGTGCGCCGTGGTCATGCTCTGGCCGGACATGCTGCTGCACGCTGCCGGGGCCGCGGTGTTCATCATCGGCTCCGCGCTGGAGCCCACCGTGTTCAAACCCGTGCCGCAAGCAACCGCTACCGCAATCCAAAAGGAGTAGACGGCAATCGTTCGGCTGGGCTAAACTATCGGCGTCCATTTCATAACGATTACACACTTCAAGGCGAGGACCCATGCGCAACACAATCTTGCTTCCTTTTTGCTTCTGTCTGCTCGTCCTGTGCGCCGGACCGGCTGCCGCCGCGCAGGATGCGCTTGATATCGAGAATGGCTTCCAGGGCTATGCCTGGGGCGTGGCCCCCGACAACCTCGAGGGGTTCAAGAAGATAGGCACGAAGAACAACGCCGACTTCTACATCTGCCCACGCGTCACCTACCTCATCGAGGACATCACGGTGCTCCGTGTGGTGTACGGCTTTGTGAACAACCAGCTCTACGGCGTGTTCATCGACATCGAGAACCAGACAGTGTTCGACAAGCTGCTTGCCTACATCACCAAGAAGTATGGTGAGCCCCGGGTGGACAAGGAGTCCAGACAGCTCGTGCATCGCTGGAACGTGGGCGAGGTGAAGATCAAGCTCAAGGACGACCTGGCCCAGGGTTCTCGCAAGCTTTCCCTGTATTACCGGCCGCTTTCCAGCAAGGTGGAGCTCTCGCCCTTCCCCAAGTCGGATCCCGGGGACGAGCCCCATCCCATGTCCTGGACGCCGCCCATGCAGAAGCAAAAGCCGGTGAGCATCCCCCTGCTCAGCTTCTAGCGCTTCATCGGCTTGAAGCATAACTCCAATCTCAAACAATTGGGCTTTTTTTCAAATACATGCATATGGGCACCGAAACCGTTTCCGGCTTAACGATGCCCAAAGCGTCCGTCGGGATGAGGAGGCCACACATGCGCAACGGATCTGACAGGACAGCATCCCACGCGATCGCCGTTCTCGTGTTTCTTGTCGCGTTTACGGCCGCCGGCGCGGCAACTACTTTGGCCCAGTGCCCACCGGGCACGGCATGGTTCAAGGGCCGCTGTCGCCCGGTCTTTCCGGAATCGTCCACGCCGTCCACCCAGGGCCGGATGATGGAGGTCACGGCGTCCACCTTGAATATGCGCTCCTGCCCCAGCCTGCGCTGCGGCGTGGTGGATGTGCTGCACAACGGCGCCGTGGTCGAGGTCCTTGGCAACGACAGCGGCTTCAGCCGCATCACGGTGCCTGGCACCGGAGAAACCGGCTGGGTCTCGGACCGCTACCTGACGCCCACTCGCCAGTTCTCCACGCCGGGAACCGGACCGGGACGACCGCCCCTGACCGAACCGCGCTACGAGTAATTCCCGGCGCGATACCAACCACACCGGCGCGGCGCGCGGACACCCTCCGCCCGCCGCGCTTGTTTTTGCCGGATGCCAGCTGGCTTCATATAGCGCGCAAAAAAAGCGGGACCCCTCGCGAGGCCCCGCCATTGGCGTGCGGGAATCCGTGGCCAGGATCAGGACCTGGGCTTGATCTCGTAATGGACCACGTGCTTTATCTCATCGATCTGGCTTTGGCCCAAACTTATGGAGCCGGAGCCTTCGAGAAAGGCCTTGCCGCCGTGAACGAGGACGGGGTCGCCGACTTCGGGATGGATGTACGTGCCGTTGGCGCTATGGTCCGTGAACACATAGCGGTCGCGGAGCAGTTCCACGGAAGCATGGCGTCGGGACACGTAGTTGTATGGAATGACGAGCTGGCTGGTGCTGTCGCGCCCCAGCGAGGCTTTGCGCGGCGTATCCTTGCCCGGTCCTATCTCGATCCGCTGGTCGTCATACACGAGAACCAGATTGCCGAGATCGGAACCCTTCTCTTCCGCCTTGCCCTTCGGAGAGTTCGCTTTGTCGATTTCTGCCATGTCGTGGGCGTCCTGATAGGAAGGTTGGTGAGACACTGGTGCGCCGAAACAATCCACACCCTCGCCAAGTCGCGTACATCCTATGCCACATAGCCTCGGGAGGCAAGGCGCGCAGCCTTTAACGCGATTCCTCGGTCTCCTCGATCTTGTCGTACACTTCGTCCATCTGCTCGCGGATCACGTTGAGGAAGGTTACGCCGATCAGGGTATTGTCCACGCGGACCACCTCGCCGCGCACGCCCTTGAGGATTATCCGGTAGCCCTGGATGAGATCGAAGGTGATGTACTGGCCCTTTTCGAATCGCCAGCCGAGGTGTTCGATGCCAAGTCCCTGGTGGGTCAGATCGTGCACGGGCAACTCGCGCAGGGACTCTTCCAGGAGGATGCGTACCGCAAGAGGAAGCACGCGAGGCTCACCGCGGCGGTCGATCTCGCCACGCTCGGCCCTGGCGGCGCGGGAAGCCTCCATGAGACCGATCTTGACGGTGAAGATATCGCCGCACGTGGGACAGCGTACGTTACTGTTCTCGTCACATGGAGGTTTGTCTGCCATATGTTCCTCCCGGAGTCTGTCCGGCGCTTGCAAGCGGAGTTTGCACAAGCCTATCGCGAATCGCGGAATAGTTCCACTACGATGCGCGACATCGCGCGAAAATCACCCGCCACTACGGAGCCTCCGGACTCTCCATAGCGCGGGCGCGCTGGCGCACCATAGCGACGCGACAAAGGCCTGAACGAGCAACCACAGAACCAGCTTCTTCCGCATGCTTTCCTCCCTGAGGGGCGGGCTTCCTGTTAGGAGCCGGGGAGAACGCCCGCACGGAATGGCGCGCGTCGACCCGCGGCGTGGATTCGCGCCCCCTGGAGCCAAAAAAGTGCGGCGCGAGGATCAACAGAACCCCGCGCCGCGCATGAATGCGTCGTAACCGAACAAAGCCGCCGCAGCCAGCGGCGATTCGCCGGATCCTACCTACTTGCCCAGCCAGCTCATCATGGAGCGCAGCTTGGCGCCCACCTCTTCTATCTGGGTTTCGGACTGGCGCCGGCGCGTGGTGAGGAACTGCGCCCGGCCGCCCATGTTCTCCAGGATGAACTCCTTGGCAAATGCGCCGCTCTGGATTTCCTCGAGAATCTTCTTCATTTCATTGCGGGTTTCCTGGGTGATCACGCGCGGTCCGCGGCTGTAGTCGCCGTACTCGGCCGTGTCGCTGATGGAGTAGCGCATGTTGGCCAGCCCGCCCTCGTAGATGAGGTCCACAATGAGCTTCACCTCGTGCAGGCACTCGAAGTAGGCGATCTCGGGCTGGTAGCCGGCGTTCACCAGGGTCTCGAAGCCCGCCTGGATGAGCTCGGACAAGCCGCCGCAGAGCACGGCCTGCTCGCCGAAGAGGTCGGTCTCGGTCTCTTCCTTGAAGGTGGTCTCGATGACGCCGGCCTTCGTGGCCTTGAGGCCCTTGGCATAGGCCAGTCCGAGTGCCTTCGCGTTGCCAGTGAATTCCTGGTAGACCGCCAGCAGCGACGGGACGCCGGTGTCGTCGAGGTAGCAGTCGC
>JBMCLC010000145.1:0-5175 GCA_048614715.1 Oceanidesulfovibrio sp. | reverse complement strand
CATCGAGGTCATCGTCCGCCAGATGCTCAAGAAGGTGAACGTCACCGATCCGGGCGGAACGTCCTTCCTGGCCGGCGAGCAGGTGGACAAGCACCGCTTCATGGACGAGAACGACCATTGCATCCGCGAGGGCAAGACGCCCGCGTCGGCCGAGCCCATGGTCCTGGGCATCACCCAGGCTTCGCTCACCACGGATTCCTTCATCTCCGCCGCGTCCTTCCAGGAGACCACCAAGGTGCTCACGGAAGCCGCCCTCATGGGCAAGGAAGACCCGCTGCGAGGCCTCAAGGAAAACGTCATCGTGGGCCGACTCATACCCGCGGGAACCGGCTTCCGGCGCTACGTGGACAGCGAAATATCCGTTCCCGAGCAGCCGGAGAAACCGGACAAGTTCCTGGAGGAACTCGAGGACAATCCGCTGCTCATCGGCGAAGAGTAGACGGATCAGGATACGACAAACGCACAGGCGGCTTTCCCGAGAACGGGAAGGCCGCCTTTTTCATTCGCGTCTTGCCAATGGTGCGGCCCTGTGCCACAACATAAGACAGGTATTCCCGTACGATTCCTCCGATAATGACTGACCAAACACGTGGACGGACGATAATGAAAATCGTCATCACCGGCGGCACTGGTTTCATCGGAAACTCGTTAACCCGCAACCTACTCGCCAGGGGGGGGCAGGTCGCGGTAATCACCCGCGACGTGGACCGGGGCAAGCGCGAACTCATCGGCCAGCGGTCTGGAAATCAGGTGGAGCAAGACGCCCTGGAGCGCGGGGACCTCACCGTGGCGACCTGGGAAGACATGGCCACCGTAGTGGACGGGGCGGACGCCGTGGTTAACCTGGCGGGAGCGTCCATCTTTGGCCAGCGCTGGACTGACGAGCAGAAGAAACGCATCCTGAACAGCCGGTTGAAGGCGGGTGAATCTGTCATGGACGCGCTGGCCAAGGCCGCGAAAAAGCCGGCCGTGCTCGTGCAGGGCTCCGCCGTGGGGTATTACGGATTGAGCAGCGAACCCAAGGACGAGGACTCCTCGGCGGGGGACGGCTTTCTGGCGGAAACGGCTGTGCGCTGGGAAGAATCCACCCAGGACGCGGAGTCCATGGGCGTGCGCCGCGTCATTGTACGCACCGGCGTGGTCCTCGGCCGGAACGGCGGCGCGCTCGAGCAGTTCGTGCGGCCGTTCAAATTGTTTGCGGGCGGCGTCATAGGCAGCGGCAAGCAGTGGCTCTCCTGGGTGCACATGGACGACGAGGTGGGCGCCATCGAATTCCTCATGGATCGCGAGGACCTCTCAGGGCCGTTCAACATCACGGCGCCGGATCCGGAGACCATGACGGATTTCGTGCGCACCCTGGGCCGGGCGCTCAAGCGGCCTGCGTGGCTGCCGATGCCTTCCTTCGTTATCAAGGTGATGCTCGGCGAGATGGGCGAGCAGCTCATCCTGTCGGGGCAGCGCGTGCTGCCGAAACGGTTGCAGGAGAGCGGCTACACATTCCGCTTCCCCAGGCTCAAGGACGCCCTGGAAGATCTGCTCCAATGAATCATGGGCAATAGACAGGCCAAAGCGATAAGCAATTGACCTTTACAAAGGCTCCTGTCTCACGCATGTTCTGCTTACGTTTACGGAATCCCGTGAACAATGGGGGGCAGCCGCCGCAAGCGGATCGCCGCGGGGTCGCGTCATCGATCATGTCGGAATTGTCGTTCAAGCACAGTCCGGTCGTATGACATGGAGAAATCCACAGTCCTCATCGTCGAAGACGAAACCATCGTATCCCTGGATATCGAGCGACGGCTCAGATTCATGGGGTACGAGGTGCTGCCGCCTGTGGCGTCCGGTGAAGAGGCGGTTTCCACGGCCGCGTCCAACAACCCCGACATCATCCTCATGGACATCATGCTCTCGGGAGAGATGGACGGCATCCAGGCGGCCTCTGCCATCCGAAACCGGCAGCGGGTGCCGATCATCTACCTGACCGCGTACGCCGACGAGGAGACCCTTGAGCGGGCCCAGGTCACGGAGCCCTTCGGCTACATCATCAAGCCATTCGAGGACCGCGAGCTCAAAACCTGCATCCAGATGGCCCTCTACAAGCACACGATGGAAGAGCGGCTCCTGGAAAACGAACGCTGGCTGGCCACGACCCTGCGCTCCATCGGCGATGCGGTCATCTCCACGGACAGAAACGGCGTGGTGCGCTACATGAACCCCATGGCCGAAAAACTCGTGGGCCGCAGTAGCGCCAGTGCCATCGGAAAGCCACTGGAGGACGTGGCGCGCGTGGAGGAACTGGAGAACGGAAGCTCCATAGGCGACATGGTGCGGAATGTTCTGACCAACGGGGACCACTGCCGCAAGGAAACCGGCACGCTTGTGTCGACAAACGGCGGCTCCATTCCCGTGGAGGTCTCGGCTTCGACCATCCATTCCAACCAGGGCAGGAAAAATCGCTACGGCGTGGTGCTCGTGTTCCGCGACATGACGGAATTCGTACGCGCCGAGAACGCCCTGCACAAAAGCGTGCAGGATCTGCGCAGAACCCTGGAGGAGACCGTGGGCGCCCTCACCCTGACCACGGAAAAGCGCGATCCCTACACGGCCGGGCATCAGCAGCGGGTTGCAATGCTGGCCGGCGCCATCGCCAGATCCATGGAGCTGGAAGAGGACCAGGAGGAGGGCATCCGCGTGGCCTCGCTGCTCCACGACATCGGCAAGATATACATTCCAGCCGAGATTCTTTCCAAACCCACCATGCTCACGCAGATAGAGATGGGGCTGATGAAGACCCACTCCGAGGTCGGTTACGACATCCTCAAAAACGTCACCTTTCCCTGGCCCGTCTCTCGGATCGTGCTCCAGCACCACGAACGGCTCGACGGCTCGGGCTATCCATACGGCCTCGTCGGGGACGACATCCTGCTGGAAGCGCGCATCATCATGGTGGCGGACGTGGTGGAGGCCATGTCTTCGCACCGGCCGTACCGCGCGGCACTCGGCGTGGACCGGGCTCTCGATGAAATCGTCAAGAACAAGGGGGTCCGCTACGACGCCGCCGTGGTGGACCACTGCATGCATCTCTTCCGCGGTGGATTCAATTTTGACCAGTAACCCGATTCCGAGACAACGACATTGACCGCTTGAATCCCGCCCGGCTCTCGTCTAGGAAAGGGCCATGCCCCACTCCCACCCCAATGAAAACCACGACGACGTGTCCATGACCCGCCGGCCGGTGCGCATCGCGCTTATCGTCACCAAGGCCCTGGACGACAAGGCCCGCTCCCTGGGCGGCGAGGTCCGCCGGTTTTTCGAATCCGAAGGCGTGGCCGTCCGCTCCGTGGAAAACACGCCCCAGGTGGTGCCCGCCGCGGAAAGCCCGGTAACCAGGGCCCTGCAGGAATCCCCAAGACCGGACAGCATCATCGTGCTGGGCGGCGATGGCACCATGCTCAGCGTGGCGCGCCATCCGGAAGTGGGCCGGATACCGCTCATCGGCCTCAACCTGGGCAAGCTCGGCTTCCTTACCGACCTCTGTCCGGAAGAATGGCAGGGCGGCCTGCGCGCCCTGGTTGCCGGCAACTACGCGGTCACCCAGCAGATGGCGCTCAAGGTGGAGGTCTTCCGGCCCGCAAAGGACGGCGAGCACACGATATACTCCGGCCGGGTGGTCAACGACGTGGTGGTCAACCGCGGCGACCTCGCACGGCTGGCCAACCTCGAGGTCATCGTCGACGGCTTTTCCCTGGATTGCGTGCGCGCCGACGGCATCATGGTCTCCACGCCCCAAGGCACAACAGGGTATGCGGTTTCGGCAGCCGGGCCGCTGGTCCACCCCAGGCTGGACTCCATATCGGTCACGGCAATCTGCGCCTTCCTCAACCGTTTCCCGCCCATGGTCCTCCCCCCGGACGCCGTGGTCACTGTCATTGCTCGGCCTTCCACCACCGACCTGTTCCTGACCCTGGACGGGCAGGAGGGCTTTCCCGTGGAGGAGGGCGACCGCATCGTGGTCACCAGAGCCGTGCCTGACCTCGTCTTCGTCCGCCTGAACGAGGAGACCTACTTCCAGCGGCTCGTGGAGAAGGGGTTCCTGGGCGGTCCCGACCCTGCACGCAGAGGGCCGCACAGCGGATGCAAAAAGGACGACTGATGGCCCAAGCACTCCCGGAGGTGGAGTCTGTCTCGCAGTTGCGGTACGGCCGAGACGCCTACCTCGACGCATGGCTGCTCCATTTTCTTTACGAAAACAACCTCGATTATCTGCTCACGCCGCTGTACAACGTCACGCCAGAGCAGCTGCGGTTCATGGTGGTGCTGGAAGAGGACCAGGTCTTCGTGCCCTGTTCCGACGAGCTTTTTTCCAAACTCATCCAGCCGAACGGCTCCGAGTACCTCGCCCGCGGCTATCTCACGGCGTGGCGCGTGTTCGCCCGTCTCGTTCATGAGAACATCAGGGACAAGTATGCGCGACGCAAGATCGTGACCTTCGCCAAGCACCATTTCCGCCAGGCCATCGAGCACCACATCCTCATCCCGTCGCGGCTCACCAAGCGGCTCTCCGGCATATTCCTCACCCAGAGCGGCATCGACGATCCCTACCGCGAGCTCAAGAAACGCTACAACGAGCGCGTGGTCGCGTTCATGGAATCCAACGCTTTGGACACGGCGCTCCACCACTGCCCGGAAGAGGCCATGGCCTGCCGCCGCATAGGCGACTTGCGCTGGGAGCTGGACCGTCTTGAGATGCTCCGGCTGTTCGCGCTCTCTTCCTGGGCCGACCTCTGGCACGAGTGGCCACTGCCGGACGCCGGAATGCTCATGGAGGGGCTGGCCCAGTCCTGCGGAGACGAACGGAACCAGGAGAGCCTGGCCCACGCTCTGGGACCCGGTCAGATGTCGAAGAAGATCCTCTACATCCCCAATTCCTCGGGCGGCATCCTCTTCGACGTGCTGGTCATCCAGGCGCTGCTGCGCCAGGGCCACCAGGTCATGCTCGCTCTCAAGAACGGCTTCTACTTCCAGACGCCCACGCTCTGGGACATCGAGTGCGATCCCCGCCTGGCCAAAGCCCTGGAGCCCGCCCATGTCATGGCGGACAACAACGTCTCCAAGAACGAGCTGCTCCGGGCGCTGCGCGAGCATCGCTTTCTGATCATCACGGACGGCACACGC
>JBMCLC010000144.1:0-5202 GCA_048614715.1 Oceanidesulfovibrio sp. | reverse complement strand
GCAGGCGACCCCGACAACGGCGTCAAGCCCGGGACCCCCTTCGAAGACATCCCGGACGATTGGGTCTGCCCCGTGTGCGGCGCGCCCAAGGACGATTTCTCCAAGGTTTCCTAAGAACCACAACGAAGGACCACCCGACTATGCGTGCGATCAAGATACGCGACGACATATACTGGGTGGGCGCCGTGGACTGGGCCTCCCGTGATTTCCACGGGTACTCCCGGTCGCCGTGGGGCACCACCTACAACGCCTACCTGGTCAAGGACGAGAAAGTCACCCTGTTCGATACGGTGAAGCGCGAGTTCGCGGGCTCGCTCATGTGCGCCATGAGCCATGTGCTCGATTCCCTCGAGGACGTGGACTACATCGTGGTGAACCATCTGGAGCCGGACCACGCCGGCAGCCTCGACGAGCTCGTGGCCGCCTGCAAACCGGAAAAGATATTCTGTTCGCCCATGTGCCAGAAGGCCATGGACACGTATTTCCCGCAGTCCAAGGACTGGCCGGTGGAGGTCATGGAGAGCGGCGCCACCCTGAGCCTGGGTAAGCGCACCGTGCAATTCGTGGAAACACGAATGCTGCACTGGCCGGACTCCATGTTCAGCTACATTCCCGAGGAAAAGATCCTCATCTCCAACGACGCCTTCGGTCAGAACATCGCATCCACGGAACGCTACGCCGACGAGATCGACCGCGGTCTGCTGGACCGCCTGATGCGCGAGTACTACGGCAATATCGTGCTGCCGTTCTCCCCCATAGTGCTCAAGACGCTGGACGCAGTGGGCGAGCTAGGTCTGGAGATAGATCTCATCGCGCCGGACCACGGTCTCATGTTCCGGGGCGATGACGTGCAGTATGCGCTGAATCGCTACAAGGAGTTCGCCGAGCAGAAACCTTCCATGAAGGCCGTGGTCTTCTTCGACACCATGTGGCACTCCACGGAGAAGCTCGCCGGCGCCATCACCCAGGGGCTGGAAGAGGAGGGCGTGTCCGTCCACCTGCTTTCCCTCAAGCACAACCACCACAGCGCCGTGATGACCGAGATCATGGACGCCGGCGCGGTTATCGTGGGCTGTCCCACGCACAACAACGGCATTCTGCCCCTCGTGGCGGGCATGCTGCAATACGTCAAGGGCCTCAAGCCCAAGAATAAGATCGGCGGCGTTTTCGGCTCCTTCGGCTGGTCCGGGGAATCCACCAAAATCCTCACCGGATGGCTGGAGGACATGAAGTTCGAGCTGCCGGAGGAACCCCTGCGGATCAAGAACGCGCCCACGCACGAGATGCTTGGTGAAGCAGCCGAGTGGGGCCGCAAGCTGGGCCGCGCGCTCAGGGAAAAAGTCGGCTCCTGATCCGGTGGGATAACGCCATGGTCGAATACGGGCCGCCTCCGACTATCGGGGGCGGCTTTTTTTATCGTCCGCTATGTTTTTTATTACCGCCGCGGCGGACTGGAAGGGTTGAAGCGTCGACACCACCGACACCAGGGGACACCGGCGATACTGGCCACACCCGGGACAAGGCCGGTGGGCGTGTGATCTCGTGGCATAGGTGTCAGGGATGCGGCGCAGTGAATGCGCCATATATGCAGACAAATAGTGCTCGATGAGCAAGGCGATAGTGATGCATGAAACCGGCGGCCCCGAGGTGTTGCAGTGGGAAGACCGCGACCCCGGCGCGCAGGCGGCCGGCGAGGTGCGGATAGTCCACGAGGCCGGCTGCGCGCATCCGATTCTTTACCGCGAGCGTGATTTCGCGGAAGCGGTGCGCGAGAAAACCAACAGCCGCGGCGTGGACGTGGTCTACGATTCCGCGGCCGGGCCACTTTCTCCAAATCGCTGGAATGCCTGCGGCCCATGGGCACCATGGATCGGCCGCTCGCCGTCACGCTATCTGATCAGGTCCGGCGGACAAACCGCAAAAAAAGAATCCGATTCCGTTGCAAAAAAATGTAAACACGGTATTCATGACAGTACATGTACAAGCTTCCCCGTCTGTAGGAGGGCATTGGGGAGGGGTCGGCGTATCTAGCACTGCGAATCCACTCGAATCGTCAAGGAGATCGACATGGACGCCCTGTTGTTATCGCGACTGCAGTTTGCGGTGGCGACTTTCTTCCACTTTATATTCGTGCCCCTGACCCTGGGATTGTCGATCATCATCGCGATCATGGAGACAAAGTACGTCCGGTCCGGTGATGAAGAGTACAAGCGCATGGCCAAATTCTGGGGCAAGCTGTTCCTCATCAACTTCGCGCTCGGGGTCGTCACTGGAATCACCCTTGAGTTCCAGTTCGGCACCAACTGGTCGCGGTACTCGGCCTACGTAGGCGACATCTTCGGCTCGCTTCTCGCCATCGAAGCGACAGCGGCGTTCTTTTTGGAATCCACGTTCATCGCGGTCTGGGTGTTCGGCTGGGAGCGCGTCAGCAAGAAGTTCCACGCCGTCACCATCTGGCTTGTGGCGCTGGCGGCCAACATGTCCGCGTTCTGGATCATCATGGCCAACGGCTTCATGCAGCACCCCGTGGGCTATGTGATGCGCAACGGCCGCGCCGAGCTGGACGATTTCTTTGCGATCATCACCAACCCCTTTGCCTGGCATCAGTTCGCGCACACGCTGTTCGGCTCCTGGATGGCCGCCGGGTTCTTCGTGCTGGGCGTTTCCGCGTACCATCTGATGAAGAAGAACGAGGTCTCATTCTTCAAGAAATCGTTCAACATCGGCCTCACCTTCGCGCTGGTCTTCTCCATCCTGGTCGCTACGCAGGGCCACTTCCACGGCAACGAGGTCTCCGAGACGCAGCCTACCAAGCTGGCGGCCATGGAGTCCCACTGGGAAACCCAGACCAACGCGCCGTTCTGCGTGCTCACCATTCCGAAGCTGAACAACGAGGGCAATCACGTGGAGACTCTGTGCATCCCCTCGGTGTTGAGCCTGCTGGCGTTCAACGATCCCAACGCCGAAGTCAAGGGGCTCAACGACTTCCCCAAGGAGGACAGACCTCCCGTCATGCTCACCTTCCTGAGCTTCCGCCTGATGGTCGGCCTGGGCACTCTGTTCCCGCTGCTGGCGATTCTGGCCTGGCTCTGGCGCAACAAGCTTCCGGAAAAGCAATGGTTCGCACGCCTGCTCATATACGCCATCCCCTTGCCGATCATCGCCCTGGAGGCGGGCTGGGCCCTTGCGGAGGTCGGGCGCCAGCCGTGGATCGTCTGGGGAATGATGCGCACCAGCGAGGCCGTTTCGCCTGTTGACGCGTCTCAGGTCGCCATCACTCTCGTGGGCATCATCCTGCTCTACACGTTCCTGGGCATCGTAGACGTTTTCCTGCTCAAGCGTGTTGCCGAGCGCGGACCCGTAACGCACTAGGCCGTCCAAGCGCATAAGGAGTCAACGAACATGCTCGAGATAACATGGTTTATCCTCTGGGGCGTCCTCTGGGCCCTCTACTTCGTACTGGACGGCTTCGACCTGGGCATCGGCATCCTCCTGCCGTTTTTGGGCAAGAGCGAGCGCGACCGCCGCGTCATGTACAACGCACAGGGTCCGTTCTGGGACGCGAACGAAGTCTGGCTGATTACCGCCGGCGGCGTGACCTTCGCCGCCTTCCCCGGAACCTACGCCGTGCTGTTCAGCAGCCTGTACACGCCGCTGCTCCTGCTGCTCTTCGCGCTCATCATCCGCGGCGTCACCTTCGAGTTCCGCCATCTGGGCGAAACCCGCAAGTGGAAAAGGCTTTGGGACACCTGTCACTTTGTTGGCAGTTTTCTCGCCGCGCTGCTGCTGGGCGTTGCTTTCGCCAACATCTTCATGGGCATACCCATCGACGCCGAGGGCGTGAACCAGGGCACCCTGTTGACCCTGCTCAACTCGTACGGCCTGGTGGGTGGTGTGGTCTTCGTGCTGGTCTTCTCCTTCCACGGCAGCTTGTGGCTTGCCGTGAAGGCGCACGGAGAGATGGAGGAGCGCGCCCGTCGCGTGGCCCGGAGCCTGTGGTTCGTGGTCGCCCTCGGCGCTGTGCTGTTCCTGTTCCTGTCCGCCGTGTTCACGGATCTGTACGCCAACTACCTGGCCAATCCGCTGCTCTTCGCCATCCCGCTTCTGGCGGTGGCCGGGCTCATCCTGGCGCGTATGGCCATGGGTCAGGACAAATACTGGAAAGCCTTCCTCTGGTCCGGCCTGTTCATCGTGGGCGTGGCCTTCTTCGGCATCGCCGGCATCTATCCCGCGCTGCTGCCGTCCAGCCTGGACCCGGCCTACTCCATGACCATCGCCAACTCTGCGTCCAGTCCGCTGACCCTGAAGATCATGCTCGGAGTGACGCTGGTGATGGTGCCCATCGTGCTGCTCTATCAGCTCTGGGTGTACCGCACCTTCAGCCACAAGCTGGAGACGGACGAGGACCTGTACTACTAGCCCGCCATAGGCAAGCCAGCATAAGAAACGCCCCCGCGCCGACCATCGGTGCGGGGGCGTTCCTTATGTGGAGGGGGCTGTGTCCCTGATACGCGATTATTCGCCCTGGATGTTGCGGAGTTCGCCGGCAAGATGGCCGAGATGACGGCGGAGCTGTTCGAGGTCCTGCTGGTGTGTGGCTTCGGCGTCGTCCTGCAGGCTGCGGATGCGGGCGACCTCGTTGCCCAGCCGCTCCAGCGCAGTCTGTTGGCGGGCCATGAGATCCTTGAGGGTCTTGATCTCGCCCTGGGCCGAGGCCAGCCGGGTGAGGGCCGAGGCAATGCCCTGAAGCGCCTCGTTCTGGCGCTCGATGGCGGCCATGAAGGTGGAGCCGTCGATGTCCGAGCCGATGGGCACGCCCGCGCGATCGCGATCGGCGGCCGAGGGCCTCGTTTCCTCCACGCGGGGCACGGAATCTTCAAGCACAGCTTCCACAGCCGCGGCATCCTTGCGTTTCTTCATCTCAGGAAGAATAATCGCAAAAACATCCATGGCTTCGGGGCGATATCGGCGTCGCTTGCCATGGCCCACATGGGGCAAAAAATCAAGAAACCGTTTGCAGTAGTAGCGCGCGGTGGACTCGGGAAGGTCGTAGCGCTTGGCTATTTCCGCTATTGTGAGCAGACCTGGATCGTGGTGCTTGGCGGCTGTGGCGGCCATGGCAGCTCTCCGGCCAAATGATTAGATTTTGTCTAGAAGCCATCTCAAAAATCAGGACACACAAAGTCTAGAAAAGCCCTAGAC
>JBMCLC010000143.1:0-5216 GCA_048614715.1 Oceanidesulfovibrio sp. | reverse complement strand
GACGTGCGCGAGTTGCGCCGGCTCTTCGGGCTGCCGGGAATGAAGATCGTGCAGTTCGCCTTCGGCAAGGAATGGCCCAAGCATGTGCCCCATTTGCACACGACCGACAGCGTCGTGTATACTGGCACGCACGACAACAACACCTTTCGGGGGTGGTACCGCACGGAAGCCACCGAGGCAGAGCGCGAAACTTTCCATGAATACCTCGGCCACGCGCCCCTGGAGGGGCAGGTCCACCAGGAAGGCATCCGCATGGCCATGGCCAGCGTGGCGAATACGGTGGTCGTGCCCATGCAGGACGTTCTCGGCCTGGACGAAAGCTGTCGCATGAACAAGCCGTCAACGCTCTCGGGCAATTGGGAGTGGCGGCTTTTGCCGGAGGAAGCAACCACCGAGAGCTTTGCCGAAACCGCGCGCATGGCCCGCTTTTTCGGCAGGGCCGGAGAATAGCCGCGATCCGCACTGCATATCCGAACATCAATTGAAACCGAACGAGATACCACGAGACCCACGCAATGCCCGCGCCAAGAAAATACTTTGAAGACGATCCGCAATGGTACAAGGACGCGATAATCTACGAGTTGCATATCAAGGCCTTCCATGACGGCAACCAGGATGGTTTGGGCGACTTCCAGGGGTTGCACGAGAAGCTCGACTATCTCAAGGAACTAGGCGTTACCGCGCTGTGGCTGCTGCCGTTCTACCCCTCGCCGTTGCGGGACGACGGCTACGACATCGCCGACTACATGGACATCAATCCGGACTACGGGACGATCAAGGATTTCAAGGCGTTTCTGAAGGCGGCGCACGAACGGGGCCTGCGGGTCATCACCGAGCTCGTGTTGAACCACACCTCCGACCGCCACGCCTGGTTCCAGAAAGCGCGCTCGGCCAGGCCCGGCACGGCGGCGCGTGATTTCTACGTATGGAGCGACACCTCCAATAAGTACACGGAAGCGCGCATCATCTTCCAGGACTTCGAGACATCCAACTGGACCTGGGACGCCGGAGCAGGGGCCTACTACTGGCACCGTTTCTACTCCCATCAGCCGGACCTCAACTTCGAAAATCCGCGCGTCAAGAAGACCCTCTTCAAGGTCATCGACTTCTGGTTCAACATGGGGGTGGACGGCATGCGTCTGGATGCGGTCCCGTACCTCTATGAACGCGAGGGCACCAACTGCGAGAACCTTCCAGAAACTCACGAGTTTCTCAAGGAGCTCAGGGCGTACGTGGATTCGCGCTATTCCGACCGCATGTTCCTGGCCGAGGCAAATCAGTGGCCCGAGGACGCCGTGGCCTACTTCGGCGATGGCGACGAATGCCACATGGCCTACCACTTCCCGGTCATGCCGCGCATCTTCATGGCCTTGTGGATGGAGGACCGCTTCCCCATCCTGGACATCATCGAGCAGACGCCGGACATTCCCGAGCCCTGCCAGTGGGCCATGTTCCTGCGCAACCACGACGAGCTCACCCTGGAGATGGTCTCGGACGAGGAGCGCGACTACATGTACCGGGTCTACGCCCGGGACAGCAGGGCGCGCATCAACCTGGGCATCCGCCGACGCCTCGCGCCGCTCATGAACAACAACCGGCGCAAGATCGAGCTCATCAACTTCATCCTGTTCTCCTTTCCGGGCACGCCCATAGTGTACTACGGCGACGAGATAGGCATGGGCGACAACTACCACCTGGGCGACCGCGACGGCGTGCGCACCCCCATGCAGTGGAGCCCGGACCGCAACGCCGGCTTCTCCCGGGTGAACCCCCAGAAGCTCTACCTGCCCACGATCATCGACCCCGAGTACCACTACGAAGTGGTCAACGTGGAGAACCAGGAGCACAACCTCTCCTCGCTGCTCTGGTGGATGCGGCGGGTCATCGCCATGCGCAAGCGCTACAAGGCCTTCGGCCGGGGGAACATCGAGTTCGTCAAATCCGACAACCCCAAGGTGTTGGCGTTCCTGCGCATCCACGAGGGCGAGCACATTCTCGTGGTTGTCAACCTCTCGCGTTTCTCCCAGGTCACCTCCATGGACCTCGGGACATACGCCGGACGCACGCCCGTGGACATGTTCAGCGGCACGCGCTTTCCCGACGTGAAGTCAGACCCCTACGTGCTGCCCCTGGGCCAGTACGACTATTACTGGTTCGACCTTTCCGAGGAAGCGGGCATTGAAACGGCGGCGCCGCTCAGGCTGGTCACGCTCAAGCGCGGGGCGCGGGACTACATGGGTCCGGCCATGCGCAAGAAGCTGGAGGAGAGCGTCATAACCAACCATCTGCGGCGCGTGGGCTGGCCGGGCGCCAGGTGGCGGGGCCTCTCCAAGGCGCGTATCATCGACGTCTTCCCGATTCCCGGACTTGACCAGGTGCATTTCCTGCTCATCGAGCTCAGCTACAAGAACGGCACTCCGGACATGTGCTTCATGCCAATGGCCCCGGCATTGGGGGAGGATGCGAAACACTACCGCGAGGAGGAGCCGCTGTCGGTAATCGCGGAGATCAAGATGGGCTCGGAGGAAGGCCTGCTCATCAACGGCTACTACCGCCGCGACGTGCGCGAGGCCCTGTTCGCCCTGTTCCCGCGCAAGCGCAAGCTCAAGGGCGAGAAGGGCGAGGTGGCTGTCAACGTGAGCCGGGACCTGAGCGAGCGGATCAAGCAATTCCCCATGGGCATCAGCTCGGACGTGTATCGCGGCGACATGAACAACACCGGCCTCATCTTCAGCGACACCTTTTTCCTCAAGCTGTACCGGCCCATCGAGGAGGGGATGAATCCAGAGGTGGAACTGCTGCGGTACTTCACGGACTCCAGATCCTTCGACAACGCGGCGCCGTACCTCGGCGCGCTGGAATACCGCCAGACGCCCAAGAAGCGCACCAGCCTCGGCGTGCTCCAGGGGTTTGTGCCCGATGCCATGGACGGGGCGCAGCTCTTCAGGGACGCGGCGCGCCGCTACTTCGAACGGCTCACGGTAAGCAACGGCACGCCCATGGAGCGGCCCTCGGAGCAGCAGGAGCTGGATGAGGGCTGGCCCGGCGACCTGCCGTGGGAGGTCCGGAATCTGGTGGGTGAGTACATCCTGGAGATGGCCCGCATTCTGGGCCGGCGCACCGGGGAGTGCCATCTGGCCATAGCCGCCAACGCCGTCTTCGCGCCGGAACCGTTCACCACGCTGTACCAGCGCTCGGTGTACCAGTCCTTCCGCAATCTGGTGCGCAAGACGGCCCTGACACTGCGCAAGGCGCATCCGGATATGGGCGAGGAAGAGGCGGGGCTTGCCGAGTTTTTCCTCGAATCGGAAAAGGACATCCTCACCCGCATGCAGGATATCACCAGGACGCGCGTGGACGCGGAAAAGACGCGCATCCACGGCGACTACCACCTGGGCCAGGTGCTTTTCACGGGCAAGGATTTCGTCATCACGGACTTCGAGGGCGAGACGCACCGCTCAGTTGGCGACCGCCGGCTCAAGCGCTCCCCCCTGCGGGACGTGGCGGGCATGCTCTTGTCCTTCCGCTACGCCGCGCACCAAGCCTACCGCGAGAGCATGGGACTATACGCGCAGGACGAAGGCCCGGGCATAGACGACGTGAACCTGTTCAGCGAGGCAGTGGGGGCGGCGTTCCTCACCTCGTATCTGGAGACGCTGGACGGCGCCGGCTTCGTGCCCGCAAAAGCGGAATCGCTCAAGTCCATGCTCACCTGCTTCGCCCTGGAGCGCATCCTCATCGACGTGGAGCGCGCCCTGAGCGAGGAGCGCGGCAAGGTGGCCCTGTCCCTGGGCGCACTGGAAGCGCTCATGGCCGACCGGGGCGTGTACACCGGGCAGGGCGAGAAGGATACGAGCAAGAAGGCCTGACGGCTTAGGCCTGGTACTTGGCCACGATGATCGTGGAGTCGTCCTCCGGAGCGTCCTTGCAGCGGAATACCCGCAGGTCTTCTATGATGGCGGCCACGATGCGGTCGGCCGGCTTCGAAGCGTTGTTGCGGATCATTTCCTCGAGCCTGGCGTGTCCGTACATGGTGCCGTCCGGAGCGGTGGTTTCCCATACCCCGTCCGTCGCCAGCAGCAGGGTGGAGCCAGGGCGCAGCGTGGTCTGCTCGGCCTGGTAGCGGATGGAGGAGTCCACGCCGAGGATGGCGCCCGTGCCCCGCAGGTGGGTTACGGCGTCGTGTTCCGAAATGTACAGCAACGCCGGTTCGTGGCCGCAGCGGACCCAGTGCAGCACCGGATTCCTGGCGGATATCTCCACCACGAACAGGGAAAGGAACCGGCCCGTGCCGTAGGTGTCCCGTGTGAGCAGCCAGTTGAGGTCCGAGACGGCCTCGGCCAGGGGCTTGCCCTGGGAGAGCAGCGCCCGCAGCATGGCCCGCGCCGTGGTCATGAGCAGGGCCGCCTGAATGCCGTGTCCCGTGGCGTCGCCCACGGACAGGGTGATGCGTTCCAGGCCGTCTGCCCGCGGCGGCGTAAGGATATAGTCGTAGATGTCCCCGCCGGTCTCCTTGCTGTAGAGGCTCTCGCCGGCGATGTCCCAGCTCTCCAGAGAAGGTGGCGTTTCCGGCAGCAGACGTCGCTGTATGAGCCGGGCCACGCCCAGGTCCTCCTTGGTCTGTTCGTGCTCCTCCAGGTTTACGGCCATGGCGTTGAACGTCCGGCGCATGGCTCCGATCTCGTCTTTTCTTCGCCAGTCCGCGGCGCTCTGTCGCACGCGAGCCGTGTAGTCGCCATTGGCTATGCGGTTCATGGCCGCGGCCAGGTCGTCGAGAGGCCGGGTGAACATGCGCGAGAACAGAGAGGAAAGAAGCAACAGAAGCATGGCCAAGGCCACAAGGACAAGCCACATGAAACGGATCTGCTCCTCGAAGACGGAGTCGATGGCGTTCTGGGTGCGCACCAGGGTTTCCAGGTACGGCGACAGGGGCGATATGAGCACGAACGCCAGAGGCCGGCCGGGAATGGTTCCGTAGGCCCACAGGCTGGGGCGTCCGCGATGCTCCATGCGGACCACGCCCCGCCGGTCTTTGCGCAGGTCCTCCACCATGCGTTGGAAAACCACGGCGTCCGTGCTGTCCAGGGCTGCGGGAGCAACGCCGTGCGGGGAGGCGAAGGCGCGCACGGACACGGACCGGACCGATTCGGTGGATGCGGGATCCACGAGAAAGGCTTCGGAGTCACGCGGCAGCGCGCCGTTGCGGAACATGCCGT
>JBMCLC010000142.1:0-5227 GCA_048614715.1 Oceanidesulfovibrio sp. | reverse complement strand
ATACAAATTATCCCGCAACGCAGGGGGGAAAAAAAGAGGAAGGGGTAGGTACGGCGCCCCCCGCAAAAATACCTGGAAGGATGATTCTCCCGCACCGCACGGGCGCTCCGAGGCAATGTCCGCGCCGGAACTTTCGGAAAATCATTTTCCCCACGGGGGATCTGGCATGAATCCGGGCCGAGCGCGACGGGCTCCCAGCGCGGAAGGTCGGTCAGGACGCGGCCAGATCGGTGAGCTTCTGGAAACTGTCCTCGATGGACGACGGTTGGGCCACGGCCTGTCGCAGGTACTCGTTCAGCGGGCCCAACATCTGCAGCGCCTTGTCGATCTCCGGGTTGGAGCCCTGGGAGTAGGCGCCGATATTCACCATGTCTTCCACCTTATTATAGGTGGCGAGATGGCGCAGGGCCATGCGGCCTGCGTGCTGCACCTCGTCCGGGCAGACGTCGCCGCGCAGACGGCTTATGGATTTGAGCACGTCGATGGAGGGATAGTGGCCCTTGTCGGCCAGGTCGCGGGTAAGCACGATGTGGCCGTCCAGGATGGACCGAGTGGCGTCGGCAATGGGCTCGTTGAAGTCGTCGCCGTCCACGAGCACGGTGTAGATGCCGGTGATGGTGCCGGCGCCGCTGCGGCCGGCGCGTTCCAGGAGCTTGGGCAGGTGGGCGAAGACGGAGGGCGTGTACCCGCGGGAGGTCGGCGGTTCGCCCACTGCCAGGCCCACCTCGCGGCCGGCCATGGCGAAGCGGGTCACGGAATCCATCATCAAAAGGACGTCCTTGCCCTGGTCGCGGAAGTACTCGGCCATGCTCGTGGCGGCGTAGGCCGCGCGCATGCGCACAAGCGGGGACTGGTCGGACGTGGCCACCACGAGCACGGAGCGCGCCATGCCTTCGGGGCCGAGGTCCTTTTCTATGAACTCCACCACTTCGCGGCCGCGCTCGCCCACCAGGGCGATCACGTTGATGTCGGCCTTGGTGTAGCGGGCCATCATGCCCATGAGCGTGGATTTGCCCACGCCGCTGCCGGCCATGATGCCAACGCGCTGGCCCTTGCCCAGGGTGAGCAGACCGTTGATGGCGCGCACGCCTACGTCCAGCGGGTCGCTGATGCGCGGCCGGGCGAGGGGGTTGGGCGGTTCGGCGAACAGCGGGTAGCGGTCCACGGCGCCGATGTGGCCGCCGTTGCCGTCCAGGGGCTTGCCGAAGGCGTCCACCGCGCGGCCCAGGAAGGATTCGCCCACGGGCATGAGCGGGGCAGCCCCGTCGCTGCGGATGAGCGAGCCGGGCTGGATGCCGCGCATGTCGCCGTAGGGCATGAAAAGCACGGCGTCGTTCCGGAAGCCCACGATCTCGGCGGCGATCTCGCAGGAGCTTGAGCCCTCGCCGTCCGGTATGAGGGAGCAGACCGTGCCCAGGGGTGCGCGCACGCCGCAGCCCTCGGCTATCATGCCCACCACCTTGCATACCTTGCCGTAGGAGCGGCAGGGCCGTGTGGATTCCAGAATGCGGGTTGCAGCGGCCGGATTCAGGCTCATGCGTCGGGTTCCTGGTCCTGGGGCGGCAGGGGGGCCGGCGATTCGGCCTGGCCGGTTGATTGGTCGGCTGCCGGACCGGCCTGGGCTGCAGCCTCTGCGGCGCGGGCCTCGGTCTCATCTCGGGCCTGCCGCTCCGCATCGGTCTCTGGCAGCTCCAGGGAGTTCAGCACGTCCTGCACCACCTGGCGGCGGCTTTGCAGGGAATTGTCCACCACGCCGAGGGAGCTTTCGAGCTTGAGCCCGCCGGGCTCCATGGAGGCGTCGCCCTCGACGCGCCAGTTGTTCAGGGTATGGTAGCGGTCGCCAAAGGCCTCGAGGATTGTTTCGAGCGTCTCGCGGTCGTCCGGATGGACGCGCAGCACGAGGCCCTGGGAAGCTTCGAGCTTGGCGGCGGCCTCGTCCAGAAGCGCCTCCATCACCTCGCGGCGGCTGGCGTTCAGGGTTATGCCGAGGATCTTTTCCACGGCGAGCTGCACGAGGAGCACGAGCTCCTCGCGATAGCTGCGCCATATGGCTATGGAGCCCTCGCTCACCGCGGTCAGGGAGCTGGCCAGGGATTCGGCCATCTGCTGGTGGGCCTGCATGAGCTCGTCCTGGGCCTGGCGCACGCCTTCCTCGTACCCTTCGTCCGCTGCCTGGCGTCGGATTTCCGTCGCCTCCTCGCGGGCGGCCAACAGCACCTCGCGGGCCTTGTCCGCGGCGCGGGCCTTGACCCGGGCGAGATACTCGGCCTCGGCCGCCTCGTCCCAGATCGAACGCTTGTTCTGCTCCGGTTTTTCCGGCGCCCCTGCCAGGTTGCGCACCACGCCGCCCATGATGACCTTGCCGGCCCGGGCTGTCTGCTTGGCCTGCGAGTTAGACGAAGACATCGCCGGAGCCCCTCGAGATCTGGATGCGGTTCTCCACCTCCAGGCGGCGTACCGTCTTGACGATGGACTGCTGCGCCGACTCCACGTCCGAGAGGCGCACCGGACCCATGATCTCCAGATCCTCGCGGATCATGGTGGCGGCGCGTTCGGACAGGTTGGAGAAGAACTTTTCCTGAAGCTCCTCGGACGCGCCCTTGAGCGCCATG
Organism: Oceanidesulfovibrio sp.; assembly: GCA_048614715.1. Lineage (GTDB taxonomy): Bacteria > Desulfobacterota > Desulfovibrionia > Desulfovibrionales > Desulfovibrionaceae > Oceanidesulfovibrio. Next base: position 2,615 of record JBMCLC010000142.1, on the reverse strand, counting down.
GTGAGGTCCTCGTTGGAGATTTCCTTGAGCAGCTCGCGGATGTGGCGGTCGTCCAGTCCCTTTATGTCGTCGAACACGAACATGAGATTCCGGATCTCCTCGGCCATCTGCGCAGACTCCTCTTCGATCTCGGAGAGGACTTCCTCCTCGGTGGCGCGGTCCACGGCGTTGAGGATCTCGGCCACGGCCTGCACGCCGCCCACTTTCTTGCCTTCTTTTCCACCCATGGCGATAAGCTGGGTCTGGAGCACCTTGTCCACTTCCATGAGCGTGTCCTCGGGCACTGCCTCGAGCCTGGCCAGGCGCATGAGGATCTCCGGACGCACACCGGACGGCAGGTTTTGGAGAAGCTCGGCGGCCTGGTCCGGATGGAGGTGGCCGAGGATGAGCGCCAGGGTCTGGGGGTGCTCGTTTCTGAGTATCTGGGACAATATGCGCGGGCTGATGTTCTCCAGCTCGCGGAACGGCGCCGGGCCGTGGTCCAGATTGAGGGCGTCCATGATGTATTTGGCCGTCTCGGAGTCCAGATTCTTGGTGAGCAGACGCTTGACCGCGTCGCCGCCGCCCTGGATCATGTCCTGTCCGGTGACGAGGGCTCTGTGGTACTCACGCACCACCGCTTCCACCGCCTCCTGGGGCACGGTTTCCAGGTCGACCATGGCGCGGGAGACCGCGGTGATCTCGGAGCGGTCCATGCGCTTGAACATCTCCGACGTGAACTTGTCGCCCATGGCCAACAGCAGGATGGCCGTCTTCTGGTGTCCGCTAAGCTGATCAGGCACGTGCAGTCTCCGGAGTTTTCATCCAGGTTCTGAGGATTCCAATGGCCTGGTCGAGGTTCTGTTCGCTCATCTGCAGGGCATGGGCCTTGATATCCTCGATCTTGCGCAGGGCGTCGATGGCGTCCGACTCTTCCTGGTCGCCTTCCATGAGCGCCAGCCGTTCCTCGCCCTCGGGCAGGCCTTCCAGCCCCTCCACCATCTCCGTCTCCACGCGGGGCCGGATGAGGGCCATGATGACAGGCCGCGCCACGACGATGAGGAAGACAATGATGGTGAGGAAGATCAGGATGGTCCGCAGGGAGCTGCGCAGCGAATCGAGCAGCTTTTCCACCAGGGTGCGCTCTTCCACGATGTCGGGGCCGCCGAAGGAGATGGAGGACACCTCGATGGTGTCGCCCCGGGCGGATTCGTAGCCCACGGCGCTGCGTACGAGCTGGGTGAGGCGTTGAATCTCTTCCTGCTTGCGCGGCACAAAGACCATCTCGCCTGTCTCCGCGTTCTCCTCATACGTCCCGTCCACGATAACCGCCACGGACAACCGTTGCAACTCGCCGAGCGGCTCCACGATCTGGTGCTCTTCCTTGTTGATCTCGAAGTTCGTGGTCCGTGTTTCGCGGGTGGACTGCTGGGTGGAGGTGGCGCCGCCGATGCCGTCGCCGCGGAAGTTGGCCTCGGGCACGCCGGCCTCGGTGTTGGCCTGGCCCTGGGTGGATTCCTCGCTGCGTTGCTCGCTGCGAACCACGGCGCTGTCCGGATCGTACAATTCCTTGTGAATCGTCTCCTGGCTGAAATCGAGGTCGGCGTTGACCTTGGCGATGACCTTGCCGGGGCCGATGACAGGATAGAGCATTTCCTCGATGCGGCGCTCGATGTTGATCTCGATCTGCTTCTTGTACTCGAGCTGGGAGGTGGTCAGCCCTTCCAGCGTTCCTGTCTCCTCGGGCGCATACAGCACCTTGCCCCTGGTGTCTGCCACTGTTATGCGGTCTTTGGAGAGGTTTTCCACGCTCATCGCCACCAGGTTTACAATGGCCATGAGCTGCTTGTTTTCAAGCTCCTTGCCCTTGACCAGCCCCAGCACGATGGACGCGGAGGTCTCGGCCTGCTCCTCGATGAACAGACTCTTGCGGGGGATGACCAGGTGCACGCGGGCCTTCTCCACCTCGGGAAACTCGCTGATGGTTCGGGCCAGTTCGCCTTGAAGGGCGCGCTGGTAGTTGATTTTCTGCACGAAGTCGGTCTGGCCCACCTTGAGCTCGTCGAATATCTCGAAGCCGACGCCCTCGCCAACCATGCCGCCTTCGCCGGCCACCTTGAGCCGCAGATCGTAAACCCGGTGTTCCGGCACCATAATGGTGGAGCCGTTGTCCACGAGCTTGTATTCGACCTTTTCCTTCTTCAGGATCTCGACGATGCGCGAGGCGTCCTCGGCGTGGAGGTTTGAGTACAGGACCTTGTAGTTGGGCGCGTTGAGCCACATGAGCATGAGCACGAACGCGACGATGACGGCGATGCTGAGCCCGATGATGAAGATGCGCTGCGCCGCGTTGGTGCTGCCCCAAAACTGCTTTGCCCGATTGAGCCCCGATTGGAAAAGGTTGGCCATGACTTCGCTCCAGTCAACTGATTGACGTGTGGTCCGTTGTTATCCGCGCATCGCGTGCGTTGTATTCTCGTGCGACAAGGCTTCTGGCTGAAGAACCTAGAACTGCGTGCGCATGATTTCCTTGTACGCCTCCATGACCTTGCCGCGCACGGCCGAGGTCAGGGACATGGCTACGGAAGCCTTTTGCAGCGAAATCATGAGTTCGTGGACGTTCTGCTTTTCTCCGG
>JBMCLC010000141.1:0-5262 GCA_048614715.1 Oceanidesulfovibrio sp. | reverse complement strand
CTTTGCGGGCAACCGCTTTCACACCATCCGCGGCGCGGAGCCCGCGTTCCAGGAAGAAGAGGAGCGCGCCAGGAGCGCCGCCGTGCAACGTGTGTTGAGCGATATCGCCCTGGAGCAGCCCGCGCCGGCGCTCTCCAGCTCGGAAGGGCTGCAGTATCTTCACGCCTTGGTCCGGCAATGGATCGAGGAGCAGGACGCGCGCAAGCGCCTCCGTGTCTTCCGACGCGTCAACCGCAACCGGCGTTTCTGGACGATCGCCATGCTCCAGGGCGATACGCGGGATCTGCTGACGCTGCTGCCTGCCCTGGTGGAAAGTCCCCAGGTGCCGGGGGCGTCGCTCCCGCCGCTGGCCTGCGCCATATCCGGACACGCGCCCACCCGCTCCGCGCTCGCGCTCCTGGAGCGCTATGGTCTGAGCCAGCCGGCCCTGCCGGACAAGACCGCGCAGGGCACCCTGCGCCTCGAAGCGCTCTTCGCCATCGGCTCCACCGGCACTATCGCCCAGGACCGTTCCTCGGATCTGGACCTCTGGGTCTGCTACGACAAGCGCGCCCTGTCCGATCTCCAGGCGCGGGCGCTCCGGGCCAAGCTGACGGCCGTGGAGCAGTGGGCGTGGTCGACCTTCGGCAAGGAGGTTCACTTCTTTCTCATGGATCTCGACGCCATCCACGCCAACGATTTCGGATATTCGGACCAGGAGAGTTCGGGCTCGGCCCAGGCGTTGCTGCTCAAGGAGGAGTTCTACCGCACGGCTATGCTCCTGGCCGGCAGGCCGCCCGCCTGGTGGGCTGCGCCTCCGCGATTGACCCGGGAGCAGTACGCGGAACACCTGCGGCTGCTGCGGGACTCCGTCTCACTGCGCGGCGTCGGATTCCTCGACCTCGGCGTCATGGAGCCCATTCCCCGGGAGGAGTACTTCGGCGCGGCGCTCTGGCAGATCGTCAAGGCGCTCAAAAGCCCGTTCAAGTCCATTCTCAAGATAGCCCTGCTCGACAAATACTCCATGGGCGAGGCAGGGCAGCTGCTGCTCTGCGAGGCCATCAAGGAAGCGTTGCTCAGCGGCAGGCACGACGTGTGGGACGTGGATTCCTATGCCGTGATGTTCCGCGAGGTTTTTGAGCATTTCCAAGCCCAGGGCAACAAGGAGGCGTGCGACCTGCTGCGGCTCGCATTCAACAAGAAGACAGGCCTCACCCTGGGGGCGGCGGCTTCGGACAGGGCGTTCGCCATGCGCGGCTACAGCTATATGGAATATTTTTTTCCATACAGCGAAGCAAACATCGTCCATCACCTGGAACGGCGTCCGGGCGAGGCGGACACGGAGGGCCAGGAAAGCTTCGCCGACCTGATGCAGGTGGGGGACCGTATTCTGCGGTTCGTGCTGAACTCGTACGCCGCCGTGCAGGAACGGCTGGCCGAGGCTGGCCCCACGGCGCGGGTGCGGCCCGAGGATCTGACCAAAATGGGACGGCGCATCGCCGCGCGCCTGGCTCCCGGGCCGAACAAGATTTTACCGCTGCCGTTCATGCGCATGCGTCCGGGCATGCTCACCGGGCTGGAGTTTTCCTGGCAACCGACCGGCAACGAATCCGTGTGGAGCGTGCGCGCGGAGTTCCCCAAGAGCGGAAGCGGCAAGCCGGCGCCGGAGATCCTGCGCAGCGAGAAAAGCCCGGAGGAGCTGGCGGCGTGGCTGGTGGCCAACGAGATATACGACCCGTCCGTGCTGCTTACGGCCCAGAGTCTGGAGCCGCCGGTATCCATTCCGGACATGCAGCACCTGCTCGGCGCCATGCGGGCGTTCTTCCCGGTGCCCCGGATATTCGATCCGCCGGTGGGTATGGCGCTGCAGGAGGAGCGGGCCGTACGGGTGTTCGTCACCGTGAACCTGACCATACCGCGGGAGGTCAAGCGCGTCTCGCGCATCGCCGTGGTCTGGTCCACCACCTGGGGGCAGGTGTTCTGCAAGGCCAGACTGCCGGCAACGGAGAAATTGCGCAGCGATCCGTACAAGGAACTGGTCAAAGCCATGGGCATGCCCGTGGCAGCCAAGCCTGCGGTGCTCTTCCACATGCCGCACAAGGCCCATTGCCCGGCCGTGCGGTTGCTGCAGACCGTGGGTCCCTAGGCGTCATCCAATCTTCTAGATCAGGAGCGCGCAGCCATGGACTGGCCAGGATTCGGCCCGGAACGCGACATGCTCATGCTTTCGGGTCTTGCGAACACGGTTCCGGACTTCATCGGCCCCATAGACGGCTCGGCCATGTTGACGATCTTCACCGAAGGCAACCACTACCCTGCGCTGTTGCCGATCGTGATGGAGCAGTTCCCGGCGTGGTGCGCGGAAAACGGCGGCCCCGAGGTGGGGTCGGAAGAAATCCTGGCGGTCACACTGCCCCAGGTCATGATCGTGGACATCCTTGAGCGCGGGGGCGTCCGCCTGGGCAACGCCGTGCTCCATGTGGCTCCGGAGAAGGGGGTGTACCCGGACGTGGTCATGGCCGGCGTGGGCGCGCTGGAGAGGTTGGCGGCTGCCGGCGTTATCCATGGCGAATACACGGTGTTCACCCGCCACAAGGGCATGGGCCTGCTGCTGCGCCGCGGCGCCGGGCTCAAGGGGCTCGGCCTGCATGAAATCGCTGAGCGCAGGCCCCGCGTAGTGCTGGCCTCGGTCAACGAACGACGGGTGCGGGATCAGTACACGCGGACGCTGGAGGCCATCATCGGACAGGAGGGTGCGGCGACGCTGCTCTCCGGCGAGGTCGGGAATTTTCCAGGCCGCCTGGCCATCCAGCATCGGGACGTGCCGTATGCGCTGCTGCGAGACATGGCCGATGTGGGAATCATCTTCGGCCATCTGGCGCGGTTCTACGCGGAAACATACCCGGAAAGGCTCGCCTGGCTGGAGTTGCCCCAGGCCGAGCCTTTTGGTCAGGAAATTGCCATGGCCGCAACGCGCCTCCGGTCCTCGGCGGAGCGGGACGCCTTCCTGCGCTTCTTCCCGGAAGCGGCGAAGGCGGGCTATCCGGCCAAAGGATTCGCCGCCGTGGGCTGACACGGCGCAAGCCCCGCGGCCGCCGAACAGGCGTGCTCGTGAACTTGCCGCACCCGGCGCGTGACCCGGACGGACGTATGTTGAACACCCGAGCTTCCGCCCCGAAGGCTTTCTATTTCTTCACTACTCCAAGCGGCCAGACTTCCTTGCCTTCCAGCTCGTTCAGAACCTGGGCCAGACTGGCGTACATGGCCGAAGCGCCGCACAGGATGCCTTCCCATCCGGCAATACGGGTAATGGCCTTGATGCCCGTGGCGTCGCCCAGCGCTAGAAGGAAGAAGAGCACGGTCAGCGATGCGAAGACGAATTGCAGCGCGCGGCTGATGCGCAACGTGCCGCGAAACAGTACCGCCGTGAATATGCCCCACATAACCAGGTACGCGGACATGGCCCCATCAGGAGCCGGTCCTGCCACGCCGAGCCCCAGCTTGGGGATCAGGATAAGGCCCACAAGAGTCAGCCAGAACATGCCGTAGCTGGTGAAGGCTGTGGTCGCAAAGGTGTTGCCCTTGCGCCACTCCATGATTCCGGCGATGACCTGGGCTAGGCCGCCATAGAATATGCCCATGGCGAGAATCATCGAGTCGATCGGAAAGAACCCGGCATTGTGAATATTGAGCAGAACCGTCGTCATTCCAAAGGCCATGAGGCCCAGGGGCGCAGGATTTGCTGTCGTGTCCACTCCCTTTGTCTCAGCCATGCTTTTCCTCTCTTTTGTTGTATCGCCTTGGAGCCAAGGCGGTGCGCAGGCGCATCCAGCTCGCGCTCCTGCCCATACGCACGTTCGGGGTAATCGTTCCATGCAGTTATGCAATTACGTCATTACGCAGCTACGCCCCGGCAGCGCGCCGAGGCGTAGCTCATAAGTGCAGTCGGCACAGAAGGCAAGCGGCGCAAGAGGAGTAATGGCGAGGATCGCCAGAACAGGACTCTCGGGCCGCGCCGGTTCTCAGCGCCAGCGCGTCATGAAGTCGGCGGCGTCGCGGCCGTCGCAGATGTGCTGGATGAGCGCCGAACCGAAGACCACGGCGTCCAAGTGGTCGCCGAAGGGTTCGAGCTGCTCCGGGGTCTTGATGCCGAAGCCGAGGGCCAGCGGCAGATCAAAGGCTTCGCGCGCCTCGGCCAGCTTGCCCCGGATCTTCTCCGGCAGCGAGTCGCGCGCGCCGGTGATGCCCAGCACGCTCACCAGATAGACGAATCCGGACGACACGGCGGCGTACTGCTCCATGCGCTCGCGCGGGGTGTTCAATCCGATGAGCGGGATGAGGGCGATGTCCACTGCGTCCAGCTCGGCGCGGAATTCCCGCGCTTCCTCCAGGGGCACGTCCGGAATGATGATGCCGGCCACGCCGGCCTCGGCCGCGTCCGCTGCAAAGCGTTTGAGCCCGTACTGGTAGAAAGGGTTCATGTAGCCCATGAGCACGATCTCGGCGCGGATTTTGGAGCGCCTGGCCATGAGTTCGTTGAGGATCCACTCAAGGCAGACGCCGGACTCGATGCAGGTGAGCGAGGCTTCCTCGACCACAGGGCCGTCGGCCACCGGGTCGGAGAATGGCACGCCTATCTCGATAATGTCCGCCCCGGCGTCGTCCAGGGCGGTTATCTCTTTCCAGAACCGGTCGTGGTTCGGATAGCCCCCGGGCAGGAATGGGATAAGGGCCTTGCGGCCGGCCGCATTGGCCGCGCGGATGCATTGCTGCAGTCGTGATTGAGCCATGGCTAGGCGCCCTCCCCACGTTTGGCGATGATTTCCTCGACGATTTCCAGATCCTTGTCGCCGCGTCCGGAGAGGTTGACCACCACACGGCTGCCTGCCGGTATTGAGTCCCTGTTGGCCAGGACCCAGGCCAGGGCGTGGGAGGACTCCAGGGCCGGGATGATGCCTTCCTTGCGGCACAGGATGTTGAAGGCCTCGATGGCCTGGTCGTCCACGACCGAGGCGTAGAGCGCCCTGCCGGAATCGTGCAGCCACGCATGCTCGGGTCCCACGCCGGGGTAGTCCAGCCCGGGCGCCACGGAGTGCGACGGCAGGATCTGGCCTTCCTTGGTCTGCAATAGCAGGGTAAGCGCGCCGTGCAGCACGCCGGGAGTGCCCAGGTTGACGCTCGCGGAGTTGAAGCAGCCGGGCTCGCCGGAGCCGGCGGCCTCCACGCCCACGAGCTTTACGGATTCGTCTTCAATGAAATCGTAAAAAGCGCCGATGGCGTTGG
>JBMCLC010000140.1:0-5279 GCA_048614715.1 Oceanidesulfovibrio sp. | reverse complement strand
CGCCACAGGGTGCGGGGTTTCCACCTCCCAGCGGTCGAAGCAGGCGACATACTGCACTTCCAGGACTCCTACGGTCTCGGACCCCAGCCAGATGCGCGTGCCGCCAGGGCCCGGGATGATCGGCGAAGGACCGACATAGCCGATCCAGCGGTGGCGGAACTGGCCGCCGAGCGGGTAGCCCAGCCGCTCCATCCGGGTGCCGTCGAACATGAGGAGTTCGCGGACGCGGAGGATGTCCCGGGTTGCGAGGCGGCGCGCCGGACGATAGCTGGTGCGCAGGGAGTAGCTCTGCGAAGAGGCAAAGACCCGAAACGCCCCGGGACCGGCGTCTTCCACCTTTTCCAGGGCCAGGAAATGGCTCTGCGAGTCGTCTGGCTCTATGAACTCGATGTAGGCTTCGCGTACGGGATCAGTCATGGATGCGGACCTCCAGTGGCGCAATAGTTCGCGATCCGAGGGATTCAAGCAGCACGGGGCCGTGCTCGGTGGTTACGAGCACCGCGCGGTCGCCGGGGACGTAGGACGTGTTTTCCGAACTGCGGGCGATGTATTCCCTGCCGTGGGCGGAGACCCGATATCGGCCCTGGACCAGGATTTCCACGATTTCGGCCGTGGTCACGGAGCCGGTCTGTCCGGCTGGGGTGATGCGCGTCAGTCTGTCCATTGAACGAGATCCAGGTGGTGTACGAGTTTCGGACCGTGAGCCTCGATATGGGCGGCGCGGACCAGACATGGGCCGGATGCGTCCACTTCGCCGTGGTCCAGGCCGACCACCACGCCAGGCGCGACGACGGCCCTGTAGGGCATGGTCACAGTAAATACGCGGCGGGGACGGCTGCGCCAGGCGAGATGGGCTCTGCCGCGCGCAACAGCGCTCGCGCGGTCCGTGAGCAGGGGGTCCTCTATGGGCATGTCCTCTTCCCGGGTCTGGCCATGGCCATGGATAACGCGAACTCCCGTGCGGTCCGGCGCTGTGGACGCCACGAGGAAAACGAGCGCGGGCACGTCATGACCGCTGAGCAGGAATCGCTGCACGAGCACGGCGTAATCGAGCAGAGCGACGCCGCTTCGGCCGGAATCACAGAGCAGTTCGGAGCCTCCGGGACTAAGCCGCACACCGCCAGCGGACGCGCCGAGCCAGCGGACGCGCTCCAGGGACACTGGCGATTCGTCCAATCGGGCGCGGCCCATGACAAAGGGAACGGGCACATTGCGGCGCATGAGCAGGCCCTCGCCAAGAGAATCGACGCTGCCGTGGGATGCCCAGGTCCAGGCTGTGGACGATCGTCCGGCGGGCCAGTGGGCGAGCACGGTGGCGGGCGCTCCCCGCAGATGGCCGGGCAGGTCCGGTGAGTGGGGCTCCACCTCCAGCCGCGGCAAGTCGATTTCGGCCGCGTGGCCCAGTACGGTCACGGCGTTGCGGCCAGTGCCAGGTTCCGCGGCGCACGAGCCATCGAGCATGGGCATGGTGGCGCAGTCCAGAAATATGGACTGGACGATCGCGGCGCTGTGCGCGTGGAGGGCAATGAGCCGTCCGTTTTCCCCATCCCAACGGAGGAAAGCGCCCACGGCGGCGGCCAGTCTGCGCAGACTATCCATGGGCGGACCAGAGCCGATCCAGCTTTCGGGGAGTAGCCAATCGTGCGTGGACCAGGCAATGTCCAGCCCGCAGGATTCAGCGAGGCTGCGCGCTGCTTCGGAGGCGAGCACGCCGCCTTCGACAGTAGCGGCTTCGGCGTACGGCGATTCCGCCAGGGCAGAGAGGGTGCGCCCGCCCAGACGGAGAGTCCGGACATGTTGCTCGCATGTTTCCAGCAGGAAGATATGGCTGGCGCCATCGATATGGACTTCCAGGCGCGACGTGCCGGAATGGCTCAGAGGCCGGCGTTCCTTCAGAACCGTATCGATGGCCGCATTGCCGCGTCCGAGAATGACCGAGATTTCGTCATGCGGCGCATCGAGCGCCATGCGCAGATCGCATTGCACAACGGCGGAAGTGACTTCCTCGCCATCCAGGAATACGCGGACCGCATGGGAGCGGCGGCGCGAGGGCTGATCGGCCAGGTCCATGGCGGAGCGCATGGTCAGGCCTGCCGGGCCGGCGAGTGCGTAGGGCTGACGTACGGTGAGGCCTTGGCCCATGCCGGCGAGGGGTGTGCGGTGGCGGATGACCGCACCACTGCCGGGGCCGACGATCCCACACGAAAAGGCCAAATGGCCGGACCGGCCCAGCCGCGCCGGTTCCGCCAGCAGCCGCTGCGCGCCAAGGGCGTTGGCCGTGGCCGGGGCGATGGCGGAATCGCCCAGTCCCAGGGACGCAATGCGGCTGGCGGCGCCGCCGAGCGAACCGCCGAACAGGCCGCAAATGTCCAGACCGAGGGTCTGCGTGGATGACATCCCGCGAACGGTCCGGCCGAGCCCGGTCGCCATGGCTAGGCGCGCCGTGTCCGGCCCCAGGATATTCGCGTATCGCACCGTGGAGCATTGCAACCCCGATTCGTTGTACACTGCGGCTATCTCGGCTTCGTCCAGGGCGCGGTTCCAGATGCGCAACCTGGCGAGGCGGCCATGGAACCTGTAGCCGCCCTCGCGCTGGGCGAGTTCGTGATAGGCGCCGCCGGTGTCCAGGGAAATGGACTGTTCCAGGACCAGGGCGCCGTCGATCCAGGCGCGCTTGACCGCGCCGTCGTAATGGAAGCAGACCCAGTGCCAGGCCCCGGCGTAGTCGAAATGCACGGTGGTGTTCTCCGCGCCGTATCCATAATTCAGGAACTCCAGGGTGCCGGGACCCAGAGTGATGTTGAACCAGCGAAGGACCTGTCTGGAACCCGCGTTGTAGAGCGTTTCGTACTCGCCGGAAAGGTTGGCCTCCCGGTGGAACCACAGCGACACTGTTCGGGGCGATGCTCCTTGGATCAACGCGCCGAAGGGGAGGGCGACGGCATTGGAGCCGTCGAAGACAATGGCGTCTCCCAGCGGGTGGCCGCCGTGCTCCACCTCCACGACGCCCTCCACGACCGCATGGTCCGAGTGCTCCGAAGTGTCCAGAATGTTGGACCCGTCGAGCTCACCGAGGAGCTCCAGAACGAGTCCCTCGCGGGGAATCGCCACGTGTCACCTGCTTTCGCGCTGAGGATTCGTGTTGGCGTTGGATATGACCGGATTCGCGAAGGGCTAGTCGACCCAGTAGCCCCAGGTGAGAAGATTGTAGGGCTCCTCGGGAGTGCCGGCGGGAACCACTTCCTTGAACCACAGCGGCAGGGCGGCCGGATGGGTGGTGAAGGCCACGGTGTCGCCCGCTGCCCAGATGCCAGACCAGGCGGCGGCTCGGATGGTGAAGTAGGGGCTCGACACCGTGGGGTTGAGAGGCGCGAAGTCCTCGCCCACGGAGCCTACGCCGACAATGCCGATGCGCGCGCCAGACGCAGTGTATGACGTGGCCGAGGTGAAGCTCAGGGACCAGTCCTCTTCCTCGGCGCCGCGGGCCATCAGTTCCACGGGATGGGCTGCCTCGTCGAATGCGCCGCCGGCTGTGCCGGAATCGTCGAAGTTGTCCACAAGCGGCTCCAGGTCGCCGCCCTCCACCACGCCGGCGCAGTAGGTGCGGGCGGCGTCGTGCGCTTCGGCCACTTGTTGTGCCAGGGCCACGGTGGCCACGTTGCCGGCGTAGGAGAAGCAGTTTTCCCGGTAGGTCGCCAGTATGTCCGCGCCGGAGTCGGGCGCCGTGGTCCAGACCACGGTCTCGCTCCAGGAGCCGTCCGTCACGTCGAGCTGGCCGGCGGAACAATACCCGGTGCACGAACCGTCCGGCCGCACGGAGACGGATCGGAACACGCCGCCGCACATGGCTGTCAGCACTGGCATCTTGCCGTGCTGGGTGCATATGCCGTGCGCCGCGTTGGCCAGATTGGCCAGCTCCGGATCGTTGGACGAGCCATCGCCGACGCCGAGGGTTTCCTCTGTGTGGAGGTTGTCGGCCAGTCGAACCCACTCTTCCCCGCCGTCGTCATCGGTGAGCACGAGGCCGTCCCCGAGCCAGACGCCCTTGGGAAAGGCCACGTCGTCCTCCCGCGGGATGGGGTTCCAGATGTCGGCGACGTCGTCGTATTCCACGGAATCGCCCGGCTTGGCGGTCTGAGCAGCGGTCTGGCCGATCTTGTATTTGGAGCAGATGTGGAGGAGCCCGCCGTTGATGAACACCGCATCCGGAGTTTCCATGAGGATCTCCACCTGCATCTCGCCGCCGACGAGGCTGGTGTTGAGATGTCCCACGCCGAGCCAGTCCGGCGGGTCGAGTTCGATATCGGCCTGGACATCGCGCAAGGTCCCGCGCGCGAGCAGGAAATGGTCGCCTCCGCGGGAAGGAGCCTCGAGATAGGCGAGGACACCCGCGGCAAGCTCGTTCTGGGGATGGACATTGGCCAGGAAGAGTTTGCGGTGGATGATGTCGCCCGCGTCGCGCTGGCTTTTGGAAACCCTGGGGAAGAGGCCGTGCTTGGCGTTGGACACCGGCGAGCGGCTCATGCGTCCGCCGTTGCCCGGCAAATTGGTAACGGACTCGGAATGGAAACGTTGGAAATCTGAAGCGGCAAAACTCATGCGGACCCTCCGATGGTCTGTCGTGGATGATGGCGGCGTGTGGGCCGTGTGGAATCCACGATAGGCGAGGGCCGGATGAAGATTCAGGCGGAAAGGTTTCCCCCGGGCGAGGCGGAAACGGGCTGGAAGCGGCGCGGAAGCGCTATTGCTGGCTGAATCGTTTCAAAAGGATGCGGAGGTCGTTCACGTCAACAGGCTTGGCAAGGTAGTCGTCCATGTCGGCTTGAAGGAACGATTTCCTGTCGCCGGCCATGGCGTATGCGGTGAGAGCGACGATGGGGATGCGGGGATCGAGGCCCGGGACATCGCCCCGGCGGATGCGGCGCGTGACCTCGAGCCCGTCCAGGACGGGCATCTGGATGTCCATGAGCACCAGGTCCACGCGTTCCCGGGCGAGCAGTTCCAGGGCTTCCTTGCCGCCGGCGGCAACGAGCACCGTGTATCCTTCGTGCTCCATGAGTTTGCTGAGGGTCATTCTGTTGATGGGTTCATCCTCCACCACGAGCAGGCGCATGTTTTCCCTGGACGGGGCTTTTGCGGGCGGTTCCTCGCGCTGGGTGGTCCTGGCTATACGGAAGGGCACGGAAAACTGTATGGCAGTGCCGGCGTCCGGTTCGCTCTCGATGGTCAGGGACCCGCCCATGAGCTGCACCAGGCGCTTGACGATGGACAGGCCGAGG
>JBMCLC010000139.1:0-5300 GCA_048614715.1 Oceanidesulfovibrio sp. | reverse complement strand
GCGCAAGAGCCTGGTGGGCATGATCATCGCCGTGGAGCTCATGCTCAACGGCGCCGGCCTCGCCATCGTGGCCTCCGGACAACTGACGGGCGCGCCGGCCGACCTGGCTCAGCTCTCGTCGCTTCTCGTCATGGGGCTCGCCGCGGCCGAAGCGACCCTGGTGCTCGCCATCATTCTCGTGGTCGCCAAGCGGTTCGGCACCGTGGAAACCGATCGTGTCTCGGAGCTCGAGGGATAAACCCATGCCAGAGATAATAACAACGAGCCGCGTACTCATCCCCCTCGCCATCACGTTCCTCGCACCACTCTTCATCTGGTTGCTGCGCAAGAACATAAACGTGCGCGAAGCCGTTAGCTTCACGGCCGCGGTCCTCACCACGGCCTCCATGCTCCAGTTCGTGCCAGGCGTGCTTTCGGGCAAGATCTACGTGATCACCGTCTTCACCCTGCTCGAAGGCATCCACGTGAAATTCTGCGTGGACGGGCTCGCGCTCATCTTCGGACTCATCGCGCCGTTTTTGTGGATCCTGGTCACGAGCTACAACATCGGCTACATGCGCGGCCTCTCGGAACACGCCCAGACGCGCTACTATTTCTGTTTCGCGGTGGCCATCTTCGGCGCCGTGGGCGTGGCCACGGCCGCAAACATCTTCACCCTGTACCTCTTCTACGAGATCATCTCGCTGTTCACTTACCCCCTGGTCGCGCACCACGAGGACGACGAGGCCTTCATCGGCGCACGCAAGTACTTCGTATACCTCATGGGCACCTCCAAGCTGTTCTTCCTGCCGGCCATGGTGCTCACCTACGTGCTGGCCGGTACGCTGGACTTCAACCTGGGCGATCTCGTGCACGGTATTTTCCCGGCCGGCGCCGACCGCACCCTGGTGACGCTGACCTATGTGCTGTACATCGCGGGCCTGGCCAAGGCGGCGATCATGCCGTTCCACAACTGGCTGCCTTCGGCCATGGTCGCGCCCACGCCGGTCTCCGCCTTGCTGCACGCAGTGGCCGTTGTTAAGGCGGGCGTGTTCTCCGTGTGCCGGATGATCCTCTCCGGATTCGGTCTGGAGACCATGGACGCCTATTTCCTGGGCATACCCACGGCGTATGTGGCGGCGTTCACCATCGTGGTGGCCTCGTTCATCGCGCTCACCAAGGACGACATCAAGGCCCGCCTCGCGTACTCCACGGTAAGCCAGCTTTCCTACGTGGTCATCGGCGTGGCCATGCTTACGCCTCTGGCGGTGCAGGGCGGACTCATGCACATCGCCCACCACGCCTTCAGCAAGATCACGCTCTTTATGGGTGCCGGCGCGATATACGTGGCCACGCACACCAAAAAGATCAGCAAGATGCACGGCATGGGCCGACGCATGCCCTGGACCTTCGGGGCGTTCTCCATCGCCGCGCTTTCCATGATCGGCGTGCCGCCGGTCTGCGGATTCGTGTCCAAGTGGTACATGGTCCGCGGCGCGGTGAGCATCCACGAGAACATCCTGCTCATCGCGCTTCTGGCCTCCACACTGCTCAACGCCGGCTACTTCGGCCCCATCATTTACAAAGCGTTCTTCCTGCCCGCCTCCCCCGGTGTGCGGCTGGAGGAATACCGCGAGGCCTCCGCCATGATGGTGGTGCCCCTGGTGATCACCGCGACCATCAGCGTGATCCTCGGCTTGTATCCGGAAATTTTCCTCAACTTCATCAAGACCTTCTCCTTCTGAGGTATTGAGGCATGTTCACCGACACTTTGGGCGACTGGCTGGAGCTACAGCGACGGCGGGCTGACTTCTGGAAGAAGCTGCTCTTCGGCGCTCTCATCCTTTTGCTGCTGGTGAACGTCTTCGTGCGGCCGGAACCGCACGAGCAGGCTGTCCACCCTGCGGGACACATCGAGGAAGAGACCCATATCGAGGACCAGCCGCACGGGCCGGCCACGATCGAGCATGAAGACCAGAGCGACGCCCACGGCGCGGCCGGAGCCCATGCGACCGAGGACGCACACGGCGCCGCCGAACACGGCGGCCATGCGCAAGGGTTTTTCGATGTGGACGCGCCGCACTTCGTTCTCGACATATGGCCCGGTTTCTGGCCGGCCTTTTCCCTGCTCGCCGCGGTGGGCATGATTCTCGTGCTCAAGAAGATCGTTGCCAAGGTGCTCGGCAGAAGAGAGGACTTCTATGTTGAATAGCTTCTTTCATCCGGCCGTGCTGTTCATACCGGCGGCGCTACTCGCGCCGCTCATCCCCCGCACCATCGTGCGCTGGATCACCCTCGTCGTGCCGGCGCTGGCCCTGGCCGCGGTCTATTCCATGGACCACGGCACCCACTGGGAAGTCAGCTACCTCGGACTGGAACTGACCTTCGGACGGGTGGACCAGTTGTCCATCATCTTCGCGCACGTGTTCGCCATCCAGTCCTTCCTCGGCTTCCTCTTCGCCTTCCACCTCAAGAGCAAGCTTCAGCACATTGCGGCGCTGCTCTACGTGGGCGGCGCGTTCGGCTCGGTGTTCGCCGGGGACTACCTGACCCTTTTCATTTTCTGGGAACTCATGAGCGTGGCCTCCACGTTCCTGGTGCTCTTCAACAGGCAGAACAAGCTCGCCTCGGGCGCGGCCTTCCGCTACTTCCTGTTCCACACCCTGGGCGGCCTCTTCCTGCTGGGCGGCCTGCTGCTGCGCTCCCAGGCCCTGGGCACCTTCGACTTCATGCCGGTCGATCCGGCAGGCCTGCAGCTCTACGACTACCTGATCATGCTCGGCTTCTGCGTGAACGCCGCGGTGGTCCCGCTGCACGCCTGGCTGCCGGACACCTACCCCGAAGCCACGGTAACGGGCGCGGTGTTCATGTCCGCGTTCACCACCAAGACCGCGGTCTATGTATTGGCGCGGGGTTTCGCCGGAGCCGAGGTCCTGGCGATCATGGGCACGGTGATGGCTGTCTACGGTGTTTTTTACGCGACCATCGAGAACAACGCGCGGCGCATCCTTTCCTACCACATCGTCTCCCAGGTGGGATACATGGTGGCCGGCGTGGGCATAGGCACGGCCATTACGATCAACGGCGCCTGCGCGCACGCCTACGCGCACATCCTGTACAAGGGTCTGCTCTTCATGGGCGCGGGCTGTCTGCTGTACGCAGCGGGCACGGCCAAACTCACGGAGCTAGGCGGCTTGGTGCGGCGCCTGCCCCTGGTGTTCATCTTCTACATGGTCGCGGCCCTCTCCATCTCGGGCATGCCCTTCTTCAACGGCTTCGTGTCCAAGACCATGACCATAGCCGGCGCGGCCAACGCGCACCGCACCTGGCTGGCCCTGGGGCTGGAGCTCGCCGCTGTGGGTACGTTCCTCTCGGTCGGTCTGAAGCTCCCGTACTTCGCCTTCTACGCTAAGCCGGAGAACAGGATGCCCCTCAAGAAGATTCCCATGAACATGTACATCGCCATGGCCCTGGGCTCCTTCTTCTGCATCCTCACAGGCCTGTGGCCGGACCTGCTGTACCAGCTGCTGCCGTTTCAGCCCGGCATCGAACCCTACAGCCCCTTCGTGAAGATGGGCCCGTACGAGTACACTCCGTACACGCTGTGGCACATCCTCCAGGCGTTTATGATCCTGGGCTTCACCGGACTGGGCTTCTACCTGATGCGCAAAGTGGTGGTGCCGCATGCGCAGCGCAACCTGGACTTCGAGTATCTGTACCGGCTGTGCGGACGGGCGTTCATGGTGCTGGTCACCAAGCCGGCAGCGGCCATCGACGCTGTATGGGGAGAGGTCTACCGGACAGTGGGCCTGGCCTTCCTTCTCGTCACGGCCAAAGTGACGTCGATCTTCGACCGCAAGGGGATCGACGGCGTTCTCGACGGAAGTGTGTATGGCGTGGGACGCGGGGGTCATGCCCTGGCCCGCACGCAAACCGGCAAACTCCAAGGCTACCTCGCAGCGGCGCTGATTATCGGCCTCATCATCTTCGCTGCAGCGTGGTTCATGGGCTAACGGGAGCTTAAGAACATGCTGGAGACCGGATTCCCCGTACTTTCCCTGCTCATTTTCTTTCCGCTCGTGGCGGCTGCTGGGCTCATGCTTTCCCGGGCCAGCGCATTCGCATCGAGAATGTTCACCCTGTTCGCCGGGCTCATCGAGATCGCCTTCGCGATACCGCTGGTCACCCGGTTCGAGCTGGGCAATCCCGGCTGGCAGTTCGTGGAGCACGCCGAATGGGTGCCGCGCCTCGGCCTTTCGTACCACCTGGCCGTGGACGGCGTGAGCTACCTCATGGTCCTGCTCGCGGTCCTGCTGCTGCCCTTGTGCGTGCTCTGCTCCTGGACCTACATCACAAGACGGGTCAAGGAGTTCCACGTCAACATGCTGTTCATGACGGCGGCGTGCGTGGGCGTTTTCACTGCCCTGGACTTCGTGCTCTTCTACGTCTTTTGGGAAGCGATGCTGGTGCCCATGTACCTGCTCATCGCCATCTGGGGCGGCGACGAGAAGCGCTACGCCTCGCTCAAGTTTTTCCTCTACACCCTGGCGGGCTCCACGCTGTTCCTGGCGGCCATTGTGGCCTTCTACAGCCAGACCGGGACCTTCTCCATTCCCGAGCTGATGAACAGCGAGTTCTCCCGGACCTTCCAGTACTGGACCTTCGGGGCCATGGCCCTGGCCTTCGCCATCAAGGTGCCCATGTTCCCGTTCCACACCTGGCTTCCGGCGGCCCACGTGGAAGCGCCCACCGCAGGCTCCGTGCTGCTGGCTTCGGTGCTGCTGAAGATGGGGACCTACGGGTTCCTGCGCTTCTGCCTGCCCCTGGCCCCGGCCGCCAGCCAGTACTTCGCGCCGTTCATGATCACCTTGTCCATCATCTCCATCATCTACGGCGGGTTCCTGGCCCTGGGCCAGAAAGACATGAAGAAGCTCATCGCCTACTCCTCGGTGGGACACATGGGCTTCGTGACCCTGGGCATCTTCCTGTTCAACCTGCGCGGAGTGGAAGGCGCCCTCATGCAGATGATCAACCACGGCATCACCACGGGCGGGCTGTTCATGATGGTCGGCGCGGTCTACGAGCGCAGCCACTCCCGCATGATCAAGGACAACCTGGGCCTGGGCAAATACCTGCCGGCCTACATGTTCTTCTTCGGCCTCTTCTCCCTGTCCTCGCTGGCCTTCCCCGGAACCAACTCCTTCGTGGGCGAAGCCCTGGTGCTCATCGGGGCTTTCTCACGCAACTTCTGGGTCGGCGCGTTGGCCGTGCCCGGCGCCTTGCTCGCTGCGGCCTACATGCTGCGACTGCTCCAGAAGCTG
>JBMCLC010000138.1:0-5304 GCA_048614715.1 Oceanidesulfovibrio sp. | reverse complement strand
TACCCGGCCGCCGAGGCGCAAGACAACCGCATAACCATCAAGGGAGATGGATAATTGTCACACTCTACCCCAGCCCGTGAACGGATCATCTTCGCCCTGGACGTGCCAACCTCCGAGGAGGCCGTCGCCCTGGTGGACCGCCTTGCCGACGAGATCGTCTTTTTCAAGGTCGGGCTCGAGCTGTTCATCGCCGCCGGTCCGCCGGTGATCTATGCGATCGCCGACCGGGGCGGACAGGTCATGCTGGATCTCAAGCTCCACGACGTCCCGGCCACGGTGCGCCGCGCCCTTTTGGCCATGAAGTCCCTGCCCAATATCGCCTTCGCCACCGTGCATGCGGAGCCGCAGGTCATGGCCGCGGCGGCCGAGGCCCAGGCCGAGGGCGGTCCGCCCGTGCTCGGCGTCACCGTGCTCACCAGCCTAGGGCCGGAGGAACTCGCCGCATCCGGCATCGCCAGGACCCCGCAGGAGCTTGTGGAGGTTCGCGCGCAACTGGCCAGGGTCGCGGGGCTGGCCGGGGTGGTCTGCTCTCCCAGGGAATCCGCCCTGGTGCGCGGCATTGCCGGGCCGGACTTCGCCATCGTCACTCCTGGCGTGCGTCCCGCCGGCCCTGTGGTGGCCGGGGACGATCAGAAGCGCGTGCTCACCCCGGCCCAGGCCGTAGCCGCCGGCGCGGACCACATCGTGATCGGCCGGCCCATCCGCGACGCCCACGACCCGGTGGCAATGGTGCGAACGATTGTGGCGGAGCTGGAATAGTCGCGTACTGCTGCTCTTTCCTTGGCATTCAGTCTTTTCTTCTACTTTTTGCCTCTTTCTCCGACGATTCGTCTTGACAATTCCATAATGATCGAACAAACGTCATAAACATGAGCCCCGATGAAACCATTGACCTCGAACTGGACCACAGCAACGGGCGGCCCGAGGCAGCCGGCGATCTCGACCCCGTGGACCGCGCCATCCTCGATGCCCTGCAGCAGAACGCGCGCGTCACCAACGCGGCCATCGCCCGCCGGGTCTCCATGGCTCCCTCCGCCGTGCTGGAGCGCATCCGCAAGCTGGAGCGCAAGGGGCTGATACGCGGCTACGAGGCCCGGCTCAACGCCAAGGCCCTGGGCCACGGACTCACCGCCTTCACCTTCGTGCGCAGCGAGGAAACGCCAGGCGACACAAGCGCCGGCGAGCTCCTGGCGCGCATCCCCGAGGTCATGGAGGTCCACCACACCGCCGGCCACGACTGCTACCTGGTCAAGGTCCGCGTGGCCGACACCGACCACCTCGGCCGGCTGCTCAAGGAGTTCGGCCGCATCCCCAGCGTGCGGGACACCCACACCACCGTCGTGCTTTCCACGCTCAAGGAATCCGCGCGGCTGCCCATACCCGTGGACGAGGAATACCAAGCCGGCAGCGATCCCGGCGTCGACTGAACCACATCAGCACAGACAGGAGCCCGTCATGGACACGAGCCAACTCGATGCAGCCATCAAGGCGCACGGCAAGGAGTTCTTCACCTCCATAGCCGGAGAGGCCCCCTCGATCTTCAACAAGGGCTGGTGGACCGGCAAGGTCATGGACTGGGCCATGAAGAACGAGGACTTCAAGGTCCGCCTGTTCCGGTTCGTGGACGTTTTGCCTTATCTGGACAACGGCGAGTCTCTGTCCCGGCACATCGACGAATACTTTGTGAACGACTGCGGCGAACTGCCGCCGGTCATGAAGTTCGGCATCAAATCCGCGGGCATCGCCGGCAAGGTGGGCGGCAAGATAATGGCCAAGTCCATCCGCGCGAACATCGAGAAAATGGCGCGCCAGTTCATCGTGGGACAGAACACCAGGGAAGCCGTTTCCTCCATCGACAAGCTGCGCAAGGACGGCTTCGCCTTCGTGCTCGACGTGCTGGGCGAGGCCACGGTGAGCGAGGCCGAAGCCGACGCCAGACTGGCCGAGCATCTGGAGCTGCTGGACGGCCTGGGCAAGGCGCAGTCCAAGTGGAAGGCCCTGGGCAGGAACGGGGACATGGACTGGGGCCACGCGCCCAAGATCAACCTCTCGGTCAAGCCCACGGCGTTCTACTCCCAGTGCAAACCCCGGGACTTCGAGGGCTCGGTCCAGGGCATCCTCAACCGTCTCATTCCCTTGGCCCGCAAGACCCGCGAGATCGGCGGCTTCCTGTGCATCGACATGGAGCAGCTCGACGTCAAGGATATCACCATCGAGGTCTACAAGCGGCTGCGCAGCCACCCCGAGTTCGCGGACTATCCGCATCTGGGCGTCGTGCTGCAGACCTACCTGCGCGAGACCGACGCCGACGCCAGAGAGCTTGTCGAATGGGCTCGCGCCGGGAACCTGCCCATCTCCATACGCCTGGTGAAGGGCGCCTACTGGGACTACGAGACGGTGAAGGCCAAGCAGAACGGCTGGGAGGTCCCCGTATACACGGTGAAGGCCGAGTCCGACGCGGCCTTCGAGCGCATCGCCGGCTACATTCTGGAGAACGCGGACATCTGCCACCTGGCGTGCGGCTCGCACAACATCCGCTCCATCGCCGCGGTGCAGGAGTTGGCCACTGCCCTGAACGTGCCCGACAAGGCCTACGAGTTCCAGGTGCTCTACGGCATGGCCGAGCCCGTGCGCAAGGGGCTGCTCAACGTGGCTGGCCGGGTGCGTCTGTACTGCCCGTATGGCGACCTCGTACCCGGCATGGCCTACCTCGTCCGCCGGCTGCTGGAAAACACTGCCAACGAGTCCTTCCTGCGCCAGTCGTTTGCCGACGAATCCGACCATGACAGGTTGCTGGAAAACCCTGCGGCCATTGCCGAGCGCGAAGGTCGCGAGCCGGCGAGTCCGCCCCCGCCCAGCTGCGAAATTGGTGCGTTCCGCAACGATCCGGCCATCGACTTCACCATAGCCGAAGCGCGCGCCGCCTTCCCCGAGGCCATCGCCAGGATGCGCCAGAACCTGGGCCGCACCTACCCGCTCTTCATCGGCGGCAAGGATGTCGTCACCGAGGACCACATCCCCTCCACCAATCCGGCAAATCTTTCGGAAGTCGTGGGCGTTGTATGCCAGGCCGGGAAGGCCGAGATAGACCAGGCCATCGAGGCGGCCGTGCAAGCGCAAAAGGAGTGGGGCCGCCGGCCCGCCAGGGAACGGGCGGAAATCATCATCCGCGCCGCAGAGATCGCCAAGGAGCGCATCTTCGACCTCTGCGCCGTGCAGGTGCTCGAAGTGGGCAAACAGTGGGACCAGGCCCACGCCGACGTGGGCGAGGCCATCGACTTCATGGATTACTACGCGCGCGACATGCTGCGCCTCGACCAGCCCAGGCGCATGGGCCGCGCCCCGGGCGAGATAAACCACTACATGTACCAGCCCAAGGGCGTGGCCGCGGTCATCGCGCCGTGGAACTTCCCCCTGGCCATCTCCGCCGGCATGTGCTCGGCCGCCATCGTCACGGGCAACGCCGTGCTCTACAAGCCTTCGTCCCTCTCCTCGGTCATCGGGCACGGCCTTGTGGACATCTTCAGGCAAGCGGGCGTGCCGGACGGCGTCTTCAACTATGTTCCGGGCCGCAGCTCGGTGATGGGCGACCATCTGGTAAACAAGCCCGAGGTCGGCGTCATCGCCTTCACCGGCTCCATGGAGGTGGGCACGCACATTATCGGGCAGGCAGCCGCAATCCAGCCCGGCCAGGACCATGTGAAGCGCGTCATCGCCGAGATGGGCGGCAAGAACGCCATCATCATAGACGACGACGCCGAGCTGGACGAGGCCGTGGTCCATACCCTGTACGCCGCCTTTGGCTTCCAGGGCCAGAAGTGCTCGGCATGCTCGCGGGTCATCGTGGTGGACGCCATCTACGACCGCTTCGTGGAGCGCCTAGTGGAGGGCGCGCGTTCCCTCAGAATAGGCCCTGCCGAAAATCCGCACTACAACATGGGCCCGGTGGTGGACAAAGGCCAGCAGAAAAAGATCAAGGAGTATGTGGAGATCGCCCGCAAGGAAGGCAGCATCATCGTGGAGAACACCGCCGCTCCCGAGTTGGACACGGACAACGCCTGCTACGTGCCCATGACCATCGTGGAGGGCATCACGCCCGGCCATCGCATAGGCCAGGAGGAGATCTTCGGGCCCGTGCTGGCCGTGATGCGCGCCAGGAATTTCGACCAGGCCATCGAATGGGCCAACTCCACGCGCTACGCCCTAACCGGCGGCGTGTTTTCCCGCTCGCCGCGCCACCTGGATCAGGCCCGCCGGGAATTCAACGTGGGTAACCTGTACCTGAACCGCAACAACGTGGGCGCGCTCGTGGAGCGCCAGGCCTTCGGCGGTTTCAAGCTCTCTGGCGTGGGCTCCAAGACCGGCGGCCCGGACTACCTCGTTCAGTACATGGACCCCAAGGTGGTCACGGAGAACACCATGCGCCGCGGCTTCACTCCCATCGCCGAGGACGATGAATGGGTTTAGACCATCCCGAATTTGCAGTGGCAGAGATGCTCTAATCCTTTCCGCCATCCCTCTCTTGCTCACGGGCCGTCCTCGGGCGGCCCGTTGTCTTTTTCCTGAAAAGGGCGTATCCGTGTCTGCCTCGAGGTACGTCCAACACCCCGTAATAAATACACTAACTGCCGAATTCGCACACGACCCGGCTATATACCCGGAGGAATAATGTCTTTGGGCTCACGCATTATGCTTGCCGTTTGCATCGCCACCCTGGCGGCGATTATCATTCTCGCGTGTTCACTGCTCGGTATTGGTCTCTTGCTTCAGGCAACCTTGGCGGCCGTCGCTTTGCTTGCCGGCGGATACGCGGTGTACGTCCTGAACTTCCAGGTGTTCGGGCCCATGTACGCCACCAGTTCCTTTGCGGACGCGGCCGCGGCCGGGCGATCCGTTGAGGCTCCGGAACCTGCCGGCCACGAGGTCGGCGCGTTGCAATCCGCCGTGGCGAGGCTGGCAGAATCTGTACGCAGCGAATGCGCACGATCCGAGGCCGGAGCGCAGTCCGCAAGTCGGGAAGCCGAGTCCCTGCGCGCCGAGCTCCAACAGGCCCGCTCGGAAAATGACGACCTCCTGGCCCTGCTCCAGCAGCTCGCCGGCGGCGCCGCAAGGGCCGAGGCAATCTCCGAGCAGGTCGCCGAATCCGTGGAGGAGCTTTCCGCGGAAGTGGAGCGCGTCAACAACGGTGTCGATGTCCAGCGCGACCGCATGGCCGAGGTCGCCACGGCCATGGAGGAAATGAGCGCAACCGTGTCCGAGGTGGCCCAGAACGCGGCCCGGGCCGCCAGAAGCGCCGAAGAGTCG